>DTZQ01000631.1 GCA_012961305.1 Armatimonadota bacterium
ACGATTTTGAAGCCGGCGCCCTCCAGCATCATGGCCACGAGGTTCTTGCCGATGTCGTGCAGGTCGCCCCTAACCGTGCCAATGACCACGGTGGCGATGGGTTGCAGGTCGGTTTCTGACAGGAGGGGCTGCACAATAGCCATCGCCGCTTTCATGGCCCGCGCGGCGATAAGCACCTCAGGGACGTAGAACTCGTTGTTCTTGAACTTCTCCCCTACCACCAACATGCCGGGGATGAGCCCTTCATTAACGATGGTAACGGCTTCTACACCCTCATCTAACGCTTTGCGCGTCAGTTCCTCGGCCTTAGGCATTTTACCGTTAATTACGGCTTCGCTCAATTCTTTTAAGTCCGCCATGATGAACGGTTACCTCCTCACAATGGTGCCAATGGTAGGGCTACTGGGGCCCTACGCTTGTTTCATAGCAACCCGCTCCTCGTAGGGAAGGGGTTCGGGGATGCCAAACATCTCCCGTTTAAGGCGCAAATAATACCGGTAGTTCTCATAGGATACATCTGGCGGGCAGCGGTGGTCCAGGTGGGGGATGTACCCGCCCATTTCCACCAGTTTCTCCAGGCGTTTCAACTCCGCTCGAATAGCCTCCCGGCCCGCAGCCAGTTTGGTTTTATCTACTCCGCCCATGAGCAACACCTCCTGCCCATATTTCTCCCTAATCGGCCAGGGGTCAGAGCCCCCTCGGACTTCCAAAGGGAACATACAGTTTACTCCCCCCTCCAACCACAGGGGGACCAACTGATTGATGTTGCCGTCACAGTCCACATAGACCACATCTACCCCATGCTGTTTCAGAAAATCAGTAATGCGCTGGTAGCGGGGAACTAAAAACTCTTTGAACATCGCAGGGGAAATGATGGGCCCTTTGTTGAAACACATGTCCTCCCAGAAAGCAGCGAAGTCCAGGTCCAGTTCCCGCACTGCCCGGTCAATTACGGTCAGCACAAAGTCGGCTAAGTATTCCACCATTTCGTGAATCCAATCCGGCTCCAAGGCACAAGTGAGGGCTACTCCCTCGAAACCCATCCAGTTGCGAATCCACCCAAAAAGGCTGCCACAGGGCACTCCGAGGGGGTAATCGCGCTGGGCATAACGGGCCTTGAGTTCCTCCCAGTTGGCCGGCTGGCGACGGGGGTTATGAGGGTCGAGACGGGCCTTAAACTCCTCCCAGTCTGCTCGCGTTTTGAGGGGAAACTCCAAGTAATGGGGTATGGAAGAACGTCCGTCCTTGTGCACCACGCTTTTAACTCCGTTTCCGTCCACGACGATGCGGTACTTGTCCGTCTCCTCCAAAATTTGGGTTTCAAAGGGCGGGAGGAGTCCCAAATGGAGAGGGAGCGTCTCCCGCCGCGCAAAACCGAAAAACCGGTCGGCTTTGGCATTGTCCGTGACCCAAGTGGGGAGGCCCTGCTGATGCCAGGCCCGCAGCGTATCGTCCCAGTAGCCAAACTCCTCATCGGGCACGTGGTCTACACTCTGAAAATGCATGGTCCGCACCCACCGTTCCCGGTCGGTCATGAGGGCCAATACCTCCTGTGCTCTGATATGCTCAAGCAGCCTCCGGCAAGGGATGAGCCGCTTCGTCGGGGGCCGGTAGGGGTACACCTGCTTCCTGCAACTTCTCTATTACTTCTTCCGGCCGCTGGGCCACCCGGAGTCCTTCCTGGGGGATGATTTCCCCGGCCAGGATGCGTTTGATGATGTAGGTATCCAAGGTCATCATGCCCAGTTTAGACCCGGTCTGAATGGCCGAGAAGATGCTGTGGGTTTTGCGGTCCCGAATCAAGTGCTGGATGGCTGGCGTGGTTATCATAATTTCAAAAACGGCCACTCGGCCTTTGCCATCAGCCCGCGGCAGCAGCAACTGAGAAATCACCGCTGCCAGGTTACCGCTTAACTGAGTGCGAATCTGTTCCTGTTGCTCCTCCGGGAACACGTCCACAATGCGGTCTACCGTGCGGGCTGCGCCGGTGGTGTGCAAGGTAGAGAAGACCAAGTGACCAGTTTCGGCCGCGGTGATGGCGGCGGAAATGGTAGCCAAATCACGCATCTCCCCC
>DTZQ01000632.1 GCA_012961305.1 Armatimonadota bacterium
CCTGATTGAACTGCTGGTGGTGATTGCCATCATCGCCATTTTGGCGGCGATTCTGTTCCCGGTGTTCGCTCAGGCGCGGGAAAAGGCACGACAGGCCACCTGTCTGTCGAACTTGAAGCAGATTGGCCTGGGGTTGCAGATGTATGCCCAAGACCATGATGGTTTTCTGCCCTCCCATTTCCGATGGGTCTGGACCTCGGTGGAGACGCGTCGCTTCGTGGACACTTTGCAGCCGTATGTCAAGAACCGAGAGATTTTCTTCTGTCCCAGCGACAAATTTTTGAGGCAACCTGTGCGGGAGTGGTACGTCTGGCACGACCAGACCAGTTACTATTTCAGTTGGTGGAATTTCCTCGCCTGGCGGGGGCGCAGGCGGCCAAGGTACGTGGGTCCCAGGCCCATTGACCAACCAACGGATGTGTTTGGCACTCCTTATACTTCGCCAGCGAAGGCGATGGCGGCCATTGACGCTGCGGCGAAGGTCTGTCAGCCCTCGTTCCGCAGCCCGCCGGAATCGTGGTGGTCTAAAGTCCCGCCCCACTGCGACGGCTTCAATAAGTTGTACTTCGATGGCCATGCGAAGTGGAAGCGCTGGTATGTCACCGATAACGTTAGGAAGGGCGTTGAGGACCAGTAGTTCTCTACTCGTTGGGTAGCGTTGGCTTGGGAAATCCAACGCAACGGACTGTCCCTTAGGAGAACTGAAACATGGAAAGTTTGCTTTCCTCGGTGACGCGCATTCTGTTCGTAGTCACGGATGCGCTGCTGATTCCGGACATCATGCTCCTGCTCGCCCTGTTGGGCTGGTCAGCGGTGGTGTTGGGAGAGTTCACCGCCGAAGCCATCTCCCGCGCTCGGTGCGGGCCGAGCCGCTGGTCTGAGACGGGGAACCCGCGGCCGGAAATCGGGTCGGCAAAACGACCCCGCTTGGTCGCCACCTTCCTCGCCGAGGCGACTTCCCTCCCCGGCCAGCCGGCCGCGCTGGAGAAACTGGCCAGCGATTATGAACTGAAGGCCGCTAAGTGGCTGGAGGGCACGCAAATCGGCGTCCGGCTGGGCCCCATCCTGGGTTTGGTGGGCACGCTAATTCCCATGGGGCCGGCCCTTCAGGGGTTGGCGGCGGGCAACGTAATGCAAATCGCTGCCAACATCCGCATTGCCTTTGCCACAACGGTAGTGGGCCTCCTCATTGGAGGCCTCTGCTACACCATTACCACCGTGCGCAGGCGCTGGTATGCCCAGGACTTGAAGGAGATTGAATTCCTCTGCCGTGAACTGGGGGAGGACGCAAATGAACCGAGGGATAATTAGACGTCGGCTGGTCGATTCGCCGCTCTCCGAATACCACGAGGACCCACTTTCCGCCTTGGCCAACCTCTTTGACCTTGCCCTGGTGTTCGTCGCGCTGCTGGTGGCGGTCATCGCCACTACTCTCCGGCTACCCGAACTGTTGAACCCGGAGGCGGACCTCGCCATCGTCAGAAATCTGGGCCCGGGAGAGGTGGAAATCGTCCTCAAAAAAGGCAGAACCATCACTGCTTATCGGGCGACCGACTACCTGGTCGGCGGGCGGGCCACACGCTTGGGCATTGCCTACCGGCTGGAGGATGGCCAGATTGTGTACGTGCCTGACGAGTTCGCCCAGGAGGGAGAGGGGACGAACGGTGGTGATTAAAGGTGCCTCGCTGTTGCTGGTGCTTTTCTGGACTCTGAACCTGAGCCGGGCGGCTGAAATGACATCTCCGGCCTGGGCCCAGACGACGGAAAAACCGTCGGGGTTTACGAGTGGAGTTCAAGCCCCGCCGGAAGCGGTGCCACCGCGAACCGACCTGCCAGCGGCCCTCTTGGGCCTTCCAGACATCTATCAGGCAGTTCTGCGCCGGGCCATGGAGGAGAGCCACCTCTACCTAACCTGTTTGAACAGGGGCGAGATGGAGGCCGGCCTGGACCTGAGTGACTACCGAGTCATTTACTTGCACCGAGACTTGCCAGCCTCTCCGGTTCGGCTTCGTCCTGCGCTGCAAGCGGCCCGGGAGCGAGGGGCTAAAATCATTTCCCTCTGGCCAAGGGGAGCCTACGCGGATTTGGTCAACGTCCCCTTAGAGGCCCACCCTCACTTGAAGGGTTATTGGGCCAGTCCAAGTGTGGAGAATCTGAAACGGTTCCTCTCCTACACGGCGGTGACGTTTTTAGGAGGCCAGGGTGAAGTGCTTCCACCCCTTGTGCCCCCTCCCAACGGCATCTACCACCCTGACGCGCCCCGACTTTTCGCGACGCTGGCCGACTACCAAGAGTGGCGTCCCTTCGACCCGGAGAGGCCGACGGTGGCCATACCCTTCTTCGAGTTCTCCATCTCCACCCAGAACACGGCCCTGTTGGATGCCCTCATTCGCCGCTTGGAGAAAGACGCCAATGTACTGGCCACCTACGGTGAACTTCCGGCGGAATTGAAGCCTGAGGTCATCGTGAATCAGAGGGTCTACGGTGGAGGCGTGGAGCCGGAGGTCTTGAAACGTTTGAATGCCCTGGGTTTGCAACCCGTCAAAATCACCAGTGCAACGCTCGAGGAGTGGGAAAGGGGGCCGGGGCTGTTAGGGGGCACGCAACTGAGTGCCTGGGTGACGGTGCCGGAGTTGAATGGAGCCATCGAACCCCTCGTAATCGGCTGGCGCAAGCGGGAAGCCGACAGGGTGCAGGACCTGCCCATCGGCGAGCGAATCGAGAAACTGGCCCAACGGGTGGCGGCCTGGACGAGACTGCGCCGAGTGCCGAATGCGGAAAAGCGAATTGCCATCATTCACTACGACCTGGGCGCCTCCTACTTAGATGTGCCCCAAAGCCTGCTGCGACTGCTCCAGGCAATGCACGAACAGGGCTACGCGGTGGAGGTGCCCTCGAGCCAGGAGGAACTGCTCTCCCGACTCCGGCGAGCGAGGCAAGTGGGGAGTGGTGATGAGGCCGCCCTCCAACGACTCGCGCAGGCCCCCTCCACGGCGAAAATCCCCCTGGCCGAATACTTGCAGTGGTTCAGGGGCCTGCCGGAGGAGTTGCAGCGGGAAGTGATTCGCTGGTGGGGGGAGCCGCCGGGCAAAATTATGGTCTGGGAGGGCCACTTGCTCATTCCTCAAGTGCCGCTGGGCAAAGTGACCCTGGTAGCCCTTCCCTCCCGCGGGGAGAGCGAAAACCCAGAGGCCCTCTACCACGACTTGGCGGTTCCGCCTCCGCATCACTACATCGCTTTCTACTTCTGGCTACGGCGGGGGTTCAGAGCCGACGCCATCGTCCATTTTGGCACCCACGGGTCTCACGAGTTCCTGCCCCGCAAACAGCAGGGGCTTTCCGCCACCGATTGGCCCGACATCCTCATCCAAGACCTGCCCAATATCTATCCCTACATGTGCGTCAACGCGGTCGAGGCCATCACGGCCAAGCGGCGGGGCTATGCGGTGATGGTTTCCCATACGGTTCCCCCGCTGCGTTCTACCCCTTTGAGCCCCGCCCTGGAGGAACTTCACCGCCTCATTCGCGGCTACGAGCGGGCGGAGGGCGAAGCGCTCCGGGAGGAGTATCGGCAACAAATTCTGGCCCAGGCGAAGCGTACAGCGGCGGTGGGGGTGGAAATAAAAGACGTGGCCAATTTCGAGCAGTTGGTCAGAGAGGCCCATCTCCTGCTGCATCGCCTACAGGCCGAGGAGGCGCCCATTGGCCTGCACGTGCTCGGGGAGCAGCCCGAAGGGGAGGCTTTGGTCTCCACCGTACTCCCGATGCTGCATGGCGAGTTGGAGAAGGCACTTGCCCAAGGGGCAGAGGGACGGGGGGACGGATGTGAGCAGCCGGAGAGAAAAGTGGCCCTCCAACTTCTGGACGGTGTCCTGCGGCAGGGACTCTCGGTGGAGGAGGCTCAGGCGAAGGTTCTCGGTCGGGTGGAAGGGAAGGTCACCGCGCAACTCAATCTGGCCTGCGAATATGCTCAGCGGATTCGGGAGAGCGACGAAATCGGGGGCCTGCTCCAGGCCCTAAACGGCGGCTATCTTCCCTCCGGCATCGGCGGCTGTCCCATTCGCAATCCCGAGGTGCTGCCCACGGGGCGGAACATGCACTCCGTTGACCCTTCCGCCATTCCCACGAGGCCTGCCTGGGAGGTAGGGAAGAGGATGGCTGCGGATTTGGTGCGGCAATATGAGCGTGAAAGCGGGCGGGTGCCCCGGAAGGTGGGCTTCGTCCTCTTCGGAGGGGAGACCATTCGCCATCAGGGGGTCATGGAGTCGCAAATTCTCTACCTGCTCGGGGTGGAGCCCGTGTGGGGCGGGCGCGGCGGGCATGTAGTGGACTTGCGTCTCATCCCTCTCTCCGAGTTGGGCCGCCCGCGCATTGACGTGGTGGTGACCACTACGGGCCAGTACCGCGATGTCTTCGGAGAGGTCATGGCCCTGCTCCAGAGAGCGGTGGAAATGGCCGCTGCCGCTGAGGAGGAAGCCAACTATGTGCGGCAAAACGTGGCCGCTCTGACCCAGGCTTTGCAGGCGAAAGGCTATGTCCCGAAGGTGGCGCAAAGGTTGGCCACGACCCGCGTCTTCGCACCCGCGGTCGGGGTGTACTCAGCCGGCCTGGAGGCCGCCGTGCCGGCCACGGGGACCTGGCAAGCGGACCGCAAACTGGCGAACTTCTACTTAGAGCGGATGGGGTTCGCCTACGGTCGGAGGCAGGCTTGGGGGGAGAAGGAGAAGGGCCTGTTTGCCCTGATGCTCAAAGGCACGGAAGCGGCTGTGTTCAGCCGTTCCAGCAAACTCTACGGCCTGTTGGATACGGACCATCCCTTCGGGTTTTTAGGCGGCATGAGTTTGGCCGTGCGCCACCTGGACGGGGCCAGTCCGAAACTTTTTATCACCAACCTGCGGGCGGTGAACCAGCCCCTGGTTGAAAACGCGCAGCGGTTCCTGAGGATGGAGGTAAACACCCGTTACCTCAACCCCACTTGGATTCGGGAGATGCAAAAGGCCGGCTATGCAGGAGCGGGCGAGATGGCCAATTGGCTTCACAACTTGTGGGGCTGGCAGGTGACGAATCCCGAAATGGTGGACTCCCGACTGTGGCAGGAGGCTTACGAGGTCTACGTCCAGGACAAATATCGGTTGGGACTGCACCAGTGGTTTCGGCAACAGCGCCTGGAAGCGCTGACTACCATTACCCAAACCATGCTTGAGGCGGTAGAACGCGGCTACTGGACGCCCTCTGTGCGGGTGAGGGAGACGCTCGAAGCCCTTGCTGGGTCGCGGGGATGGGCTCAGGTGAGCATTGTGCCCCTCGCCAACTCAGGCCGCAGCAGGGCCATTCCGGCCATTTCACCCCCCCAGGTCAGACGACCCCCCGGCACTTTCCAGCCAATTGGACAAGGGGCTAAGGTTCCCCCTGCGAAACCGCTAATAGTGGGCCGTAAACTGGTAGCCGTACCTTGGCGTCCGCCGCGGTCGCCGGAGCCCCCGACTGGCCCCGTAGTGCCTGCTCTGGCGGTGTTAGCAGGACTGTTCCTGCTGGGATATTTCAGGCGAAGCAGGGGTTGAGGAATTGGAGGAGAAAATTTCGCAAATTGACTAATAGGTCGTGCCCCTGGTGGTACTTCTCTTGGAGCAAAGGAGGTCCCCGCGGGATGACCTTTAATTTGGAAGAGGCGCGGCAGTTTCACGGACATCTGGGCCCTTGGCTGGTGGTCGGCCTGCGGATGGGAGAGGCAGCCCTGGAACGACTGCAGGCCCGGAAATATTTCGGCGTGCACGTGCGGGTGGAATGTCCTCCCCGTCCGCCGCAGTCCTGCCTCGTGGATGGCCTGCAACTGAGCACCGGTGCCACCTGTGGTAAGAGCAATCTCGAACTCATCGCTGCTTCCCAAGTACGAGTGGTGGTGCGGAACAAGGACACCGATGAAACCGTAGAATTTCGGTTAGTGGCGGGCCTTCCGGAACGCTTGGCTGCGTGGTTAAAAGCGGAAGGGGACGAGGCTGCGGCCCGTCAGGTGGCGCAAATACCCCCAAGTGAACTGTTTGTAATGGATTTTTCGGCTAAGTCTTAACGCTCGGACTTGGCCTTAGCCAAAACGCGCTGGACGGCCTGGGCGACTTTGGCTTCGTCTTCCCGCCGCACGTTGACGAGGTTAAAAGTAACCTTGCCGCCCCGGGCGATGACCAAAGTGGTAGCCGCTTGGGGGTTGATATTCCAAGGCTTCAGGGCAGGGTCGGTGCGGCCCTTTTCTGGATAAGCAATGGGAACTTGGATGCCCTTCTGCTGAGCCCACGTGCTCACCAAGGGTTTGGTTTCCGCCCCTGCCAGCAGCACTACTACGGCCTTCAAACCCTGTTTCCCATGCTGTTGCACGAGTTTATCGAGGCGAATGACTAACTCTGCTGCCTGCTCCGTAGCATCGCGCACGAACAAATACACCGTGGGCGCACCCTTGTAGGCGCGGGTGTAGCAAGTTTTCCGGCCTTTGTAAGGCCCATTGACAGCAATGGCAGGAAGCATGGGCGTAGCCTGGCCCACCGTGGGCCCGGATTTGAGGGGTTGGGGGCTTGATTCCGCCGCCCATAATCCTCCTACCAGCGCGAGCAGTAGAAAGCCGGTGAGCAAAAGTAACCTCCGGTTCATAAAGGCTAACCTCCCCGTAGTTTGGAAATTAACGGCTGGCTCCTGTTGAGCGATACACAGGGGAGAACGCACCAGTCAGGGGTACACAGGGCCAACCGATTGTTCCAACGCTCTTTCATTTCCCCAAGTTCCCACAAAAACATTTTTTTCGCTCCCGTGGCTTGGGTGAGGGACGCCTGGTAATTATGTTGACCTCAGCCGCTCCAACGCCAAGGCAGAACAATGCTCACCAGCAGACCCGCGTACAGGAACAGCGCCAAGGCTGGGGCTACAATTCCTTTCCATCCCTTGGACGTTTCTTCTCCCTCTGTCTGGTTCGCCTGAGGAGGCCAGGGCCAATGCCGACGAAGCAGAGCCACGGCTACGCCGATGCTTATGGCCAGTAGCAAGGTGCTGGCAAGGTCTATCAGGGGGTCCAGTCGTATGGCCGGAGCAGTAGGAGCAGGCATAGTACCGGCAAAAATGGCCTGGGCCTGGGACAGGCCCGTTGGCTCTGCTATCGCCCCCGGTAGGTATCCTAACCGCGTCACGATTTTGTGCATCCCCTTTATCACGTGGGCACTGGCTATTAGAGGAAGGTAAAATAAAGCCGCGCGGAAGAAGTAATCTTTCCGCGTAGCCTGCGGGTTGAGGACCTGGTGGAGCAGTGCCGGTATTAGCCAAAGTAGCAGAGGAAAAAAGAGGAAAAGTAGCACGGCTTTTACTGTTCCCGCTCCTGGCGTACCTTCAATGCCCAGCAGTCGGCTCGCCGCGTGGGGGACAGTCAGCAATAAATGCTTGGCCGGTTTCCATTCGCTCCCCAGTTCGTAAATCACAAATCCGGAAACCACTAACAGAAAGGCCACTTGCGAGGGCAGTAAGGACTCCCGGGCAAACAAATCACGAAAGAAAGGGCGCAAGGACCAGCGGAAGTTGTCGTAAGGACAGGCCTTGAGGCATTGAGTACAAAGGATGCAGTCACCATTGTGGGTCAAGCGAAAGGGCACCAGTTCATTAGGACAGGCCCGCCCGTACCAACGATAGCGGTTTCCCTTGGCTACGCAGTCCTTACCCTTGCAAGTGCGGCATATCTCCCCGTCAGTTACCCGCCATTCTAACGGCGAAAGGTGGGCATAAAGTCCCAGTAAGTGTCCTACAGGGCAGATATAGGCACAGAAGGGCCGCCGTTCAAAAACAAACCCGACCAAGACCGCTAAACCAAACAGAACCAGCAGGTACACCACCATACGGTGGGGGAGACGGTGAATCGAAAGGGTTTGTACTCCGAGGAACAGGATGAGTATGTAGAGGACGGTAATCAACCAACCCCGCTTCAAAGAACGAGGAAAACGGCGCTTGAGGCCGATTTGACTGGCGGCGGAGGTAACCAATTCCAGGGGACAGACCAGACACCAAAGCCGTCCAAACAGAACGGCAACGATGACCATAAGGGGCCACCAAAAAGACCACACTATCAAGTTGGCCAAATTCGTATTGCGCAGTACCTTGGCAAAATCTGGATCAGAGGTGGTAACGCCCCATCCCCAGATAATCAACCCCCCAAAAACTGCCAAGAGGAGCAACTGTACTCCCAACGGGAACCACCGACTCTTGAACGCTCGGCGCACCCCCGAATTGGCCAGTAGGTTCATCAGTCCGATATCCTGAAGGTACAAAATCTGGCGGAGGGGGAGGGATTCGAACCCCCGGAGCATACGCTCAGCGGTTTTCAA
>DTZQ01000633.1 GCA_012961305.1 Armatimonadota bacterium
CCCTGGTCGTTTTCGCACGCCTTCAGACGGTCAACAAACGACCAGTTTTTACGTTGTGAAGGCGATTTTCGCCAATGTCCAGTCTGAAACATCCCTAATTTCTGACAGGAGGAATTGACCCTTCCACGGCGAAACGGTAATTCATGGGGGCGGGCCGCCGTTCCTGCTAATGTTAGGGAAGACAGACCATGTCCCCTGAACGGGCGCAGTTAGAACCGGGGGCGGAACCGAACGACCTGCGGGCGGAACTGCGGCGCTGGTTCGGTTTCCCGAACTTCCGGCCGGGGCAGGAGGAGGTCATTCGCCTGGCCCTGGCTGGGCGGGATGTGTTGGTAGTCATGCCCACTGGCTCTGGGAAATCGCTGTGCTACCAACTGCCAGCGCTGCTGCGACCATCCCTGACCATTGTAGTTTCACCCCTCATTGCCCTGATGAAGGACCAGGTGGACGCTCTGTCCGCCCGCCATCCTCAGGCCGCCACGTTCATCAACAGTTCCCTGCCCGGCGAGGAGCAGGCCCGGCGGCTTCGGGAGGCCGTAGCCGGAAAGTACCGGCTGCTCTACGTGGCCCCGGAGCGGCTCCGCCTGACCAACTTCCGCCGCCGCCTGAGTACCACCCCGGTCTCCCTCTTTGCGGTAGATGAGGCCCACTGCATTTCCGAATGGGGTCATGACTTTCGGCCCGATTATCTCTACCTGCGGGAGGTGCTCCCCCAGTTGAGCAACCCGCCGGTGATGGCCCTGACGGCCACGGCCACCCGCGACGTGCAGGAGGACATCCTCAAACAACTGGGCCGCCCCCAAATGGAGCGGTACGTGCGCGGGTTCAACCGTCCCAACCTGAGTTTTGAGGTCCGCTACTGCCCCGATGGAAAGGCTAAATACCGCCACCTGAAGGCCCTGCTGGAGGAAATCCCTGGCTATGGCCTCATTTACGCGGGCACCCGCCGCGACACAGAAGAAATTGCCGATTTTGTGCGTAGCGTCGGCCACCGCCGAGCCGAGTTCTACCACGCCGGCCTGCCCGCGGAGCAGCGTACCCGCGTGCAGGAAGCCTTTATGTCCGGCCAGTTGGAGATCGTGGCGGCCACCAATGCTTTTGGCATGGGCGTGGACAAGTCGGATTTGCGGTTCGTCATTCATTTCACCCTGCCCAGCACGCTGGAGGAGTACTATCAGGAGGCCGGGCGAGCCGGGCGGGATGGCCAGTTTTCCCGCTGTGTGCTCCTCTACTCGCCCTCTGACCGGGCCCTGCAGGAGTTCCTCATCGCCAACGATGCCCCCACCCCAGAGGAGTTGGGCCAAATTCTGCGTACCCTGCGCCACGCCTGTCGGGACCGGGTGGCCACCATCGCCGCCGAAACCATTGAACAGGTGACGGGCTTGCCCAGCGTAAAGGTGCGGGTAGGCATCAGCCACTTGGAGAAACTGGGGATATTAACCCATTTGGGCGACTTGCCGGAGGGAATGATGCTGGAACTGCGAGCCTTCGAGATTTCCTCCGATGCAGCCCGAGAGAGCGAGGCCGAAACCCGCCGTCGCCGCACCGTAAAACGGGCCAAACTACAGGCCATGGTGCGCTACGCCGAGACCAACCAGTGTCGGCGGGAGTTCCTGCTGAAGTACTTCGCCGACCCCGGGGAGCCGGTGGCCCAACACCTCTGCTGCGACAACCACGCCCCGGCGGAAGTTCCCTCCGAGGAAGCTCCGCCGGAGGCCACCCGCACTGCTCACCTCATTCTGAGCGCGGTCACCCAGCCGCGCTACGGATTGGGTCGAAAGCGGCTGGCCCAGATGTTGAAAGGCTCGCGGGCCAAGACGGTGGGGGCTGACCTGCGGCGTTTGGAAGTTTATGGGGCCCTGGCCCAGTACTCGCGGGAGGAAATAGAGGGGCTGGTGGACTGGCTGCTGAGCGAGGGCTATCTCAAGACCATCGGCAGCCAATATCCGGTATTGGCCCTGACCCCCAAGGGACGGCAGGCTTTGGAGAGGCAACAGCCGGTAGCCCTACCCCTACCCCACGTGAGTCCACCGGCCTCTCCTCCGGCCACCCTGTCCGTACCGCGTGCCCCAACCTCGGCTGCCCGTGCCGCCCCCACATCCCCTCCCAAACTCCCGGACACTTTGGCCGAAACCCTGCGTCTGTTCCGCAAAGGTCTCTCGCTGCCGGAAATCGCCCGGCGGCGGCAGTTGGCCGAGGGCACCGTGGGTGACCATTTGGCCCGGCTCATTGGCTACGGCCTGGTGGACGTGGCCCAAGTAGTTCCGGCCGCGCGGCGGCAGCGCATTGAGGAGGCCATCGAACGCGTGGGAGCCCGTTCCCTGCGGAAAATCAGGGAGGCTTTGGGCCAGGGCTTCGACTACACCGAAATCCGCTGCGTGTTAGAAGCCGTCCGACGAGGTGCATCGGCTGGCACTCCTTCCGCGGTGCAGGAACCGCCTGCCGCTCCCGCCCCCGTGACCCGGGTTCCGCCTCCCGCCCCCTCCGTTCGGGACGAGGTGGAAGATTTTCTCGCCGCAGACCGGCCCAAGCCCCTGCCTGGGCCCTGGGAGAAGGGACTGGCTCTGGCCTTTAATGCCAAGTTCGTGGGCGACCGCTGGCAGCGGACGGAGACGGGGAAGTTGGTCTATCAACTCAAGTACCGAGGGCGAAAAGAGGCGGCGGAGGTGCTGGGCCGACGGCTGGCAGAGTTGGTGCAAAACACGCCGGAGTTGGCCTCCTGTGACCTTTTGGTGCCCATTCCGCCCTCGGGTCGGGAGCGGGAGTTCGACCCAGTGACCGAACTGGCTTTGGCGGTGAGCCGACACAGCGGGATGCCCGTCAGTTTGGGCCTGCTACGACGCACGCGGCCCGCCGCTCCCCAGAAGGACCTGGAAAGCGAGGCCCAAAAGCGGGCCAACGTGAAGGGTTTGTTTGCTCCTGTACACCCGGAGCGACTGCGCGGGAAGCGAGTGCTGCTGCTGGACGACTTCTACGACTCCGGCGCGACCTTGACCGAAGCCGCGCAGGTGCTCGTGGCCGCCGGAGCCCGCAGTGTGTGCGTCCTGACGGCCTCTAAGACCATTCATCATGGGTAGGCAGTTCATTCAGGAGAAAGGCTGATACCTTGACAGGTTCGCGGCGCAACCTTCGGCGGGCCTTTTGCGCTGTTGGTGCCCACCCAGCCCATTCTACTTAGTTACCGCTGCACGCGTTCAGCGGTCAGCCAGGAACTATCAAACAAGGAGGAAATCCCATGAGGCATCTGGGCAATTGGAGGGCGGCGTTCTTTTTCCCCTCCACTTTGGCTTTGGTGGTCTGGCCCGGCGCAGTGCTGGCCCCGGGCGGGGGAGAAAACGCCCGGACCGCCTGGTTCGAGCAGGCCCGTTTCGGTATGTTCATCCATTGGGGCATCTACTCCGTTCTCGGTCGAGGGGAGTGGGTGATGCACCAGGAAAAGATTCCCGTCGCCGAGTACGAAAAACTCGGGTTCCAGTTCAACCCTACGGAGTACAACCCCCGCGAGTGGGCAGCGCTGGCCAGGGAAGCGGGCATGAAGTACATCACCGTGACCACTAAACACCAC
Organism: Armatimonadota bacterium; assembly: GCA_012961305.1. Classification (GTDB taxonomy): domain Bacteria; phylum Armatimonadota; class UBA10988; order UBA10988; family DTZQ01; genus DTZQ01. The sequence continues at coordinate 3,566 of DTZQ01000633.1, forward strand.
GATGGCTTCTGCATGTTCGCCAGCGAACTGACCGACTACGACTGCCTGAGCACTCCCGCGAAGCGGGATTTCATCGGGGAGTTGGTGGAGGCCTGTCGGGCCGAAGGGCTCAGAATCATGTTCTACTATTCGCTGTTGGACTGGCACCATCCCCATTATGTCCCCAAACCCAAGTGGGTAGAGGACCCGCCGGGCCATCAGCGGGACTTTTCGCGGTATCTGGACTACATGTTCGGCCAAATTCGGGAACTCTGCCTCAAGTACAAACCTGATGGCATCTGGTTCGACGGTGGTTGGGAGCACTCGGCAGAGGAATGGCGCTCGGAAGAGTTGATGCGGATGATTCGCGAACTTCTCCCCAACGCCATTGTCAACAATCGCTCCCGCCTGCCCGGCGATTTCGACACGCCGGAGCAGCGCATTCCCGCCGCTCCCGTCCGCCGCGGCCAAGAGCGTTGCCTTTGGGAAACCTGTATGACCATTAACAATCATTGGGGCTATGCGGCCGCTGACCACAACCACAAATCGGTGCGGCAACTCATCCACAACCTGGTGGACATCGTGAGCAAGGGAGGAAATTACCTCCTCAACGTGGGCCCCATGCCCAACGGAAAGATTCAGCCGGAGTTCGTGGTGCGCTTGCGGCAGATGGGCGCGTGGTTGAAGGTCAACGGTGAGTCCATCTACGGCACTCAGCCCAGTCCCTTCCGCACCCTGCCCGGCGGCGGCTGTACGGTCAAGGGCAACCGCCTCTACCTGCACGTTTTCGACTGGCTGACCGAACCGCTGGTCTTAGAAGGGCTCCAGAATCGGGTGAAGGCGGCCTACCTGTTGCGCGACCGCACCCCGATAGAGGTGCGGCAGGAGGGAACACGGCTCACTATTCTCCCGGCGGCCCTCGTGCCCGACCCCTACGACACGGTCATCGCGGTGGAAGTGGAAGGCACCCCGAAGGTGGACCTGGCCATTCGCCCAGCGGCCGACGGAAGCATAGACCTGCCGGCCCGATTTGCCGAAGTGCACGGCCAGACAGCCCGCTACGAGTTCGGGCCGGAGCGGGACAACATCGGCTTCTGGACGGACCCGTCGGACTGGGTGAGTTGGGACTTCCTGGTCACCCAGGCAGGGACTTATCGGGTGGAAATCACCTACGCCTGTGGGCCGGGGCAGGAAGGTAGCGAGTATGCCCTCGTGGTGGGGGAACAGCAACTCACCGGCAAGGTCAAAAACACCGGCGGTTGGGGCAAGTTCGTCACCGAAACCCTGGGCGAACTGACCCTGGCCGAGGGCCGGTACACTTTAGCGGTGAAGCCGCTGACCAAGCCCCACGGCGCAGTGATGAACCTCCAGGGCGTCCGGCTGAGGAGGTAATGGGGTGCAGCGGTAGAGGGGCTGCCCTCCGGCCGATGGGGAGAGGCAATGCAAGCCCTGGAGAAGATTGTGCCAGCCAATCTGCGGATAGACCTGTTTGAACTGGAGAAAGCGCCCCCAGAACTAATCGCTTTGGCGAAAAGAGAGACCCCCCTGCCCGAAGAACCCCGAGAAGCCTTGCGACTGCTCATCGAAACCGAATTGAAGCAGATGGAGCAGGTGGTGCAAAGCCTGTACGAGCACTTGCCCCGTTTGCCTGAACAATTCAATGAATGGGACAAGCGAGTCGTGGGAAGCATTATGCACGACTTCTACAACGGTGTGGAGCGCATTTTCGAGCGCATTGCGGTGCAGGTGGATGGACACCTGCCGGCCGGGGAGAGGTGGCACCAAGACCTGCTGGAACAGATGGCTCAGCCGCGTCCGGGGGTGCGCGGAGCAGTGGTAGATGAACAGTTGGCGGCGCGGCTGCTGGAGCACCTGAAGTTTAGACCTCGTTTTCGCCACACTTACGGGCCGGAGTTGGAATGGGAGAAGATGCGCCCCCTGGCGGAGGAACTGGGGGACCTGCTCGTGCAACTGAAGGCCCGGCTGGAGGTGGTATTGCAAGGTAGTCATTGACAGTTCTCGGAGATGGTAGTATAATCCAATAGCACTATCCCCGCTGCAAGATGACCTGGAACTACTACAGCCCGTGAATCCCGTTGCCAGCAGCGGAGGAATGTGGTACAATAGAGGCTGGGCTAAACTCGGCGCCAAAGGAGTAACAAGATGGGGAAAATCAAAACCCTGGTACTGGCGGGTGGTCAAATCCACGACTTCAAGGGATGCGGTCAGGCCATCCGCGAGGCCTTAACGGAATGTAAGGAACTCGACCTCACCTACTTGGAGGAAGACCTCAACGTCTTCGTTGCCCCCAACCTCGACCCTTACGACCTCCTGGTGTTCTTCTACACCGTGGGCGAACTTACCGACGTCCAGAAGACCGGACTGCTCAACTGGGTGGCCTCTGGCAAGGGGTTCGTCGGCGTGCATTCGGCGGCCGATTCTTTCCGGGGGTGCCCGGAGTACCGGGCCATGATTGGCGGCTACTTCGTGACCCATCCCCGCTATCGGGAATATCAGGTCAGCATCGTAGACCCGGAACATCCCATCACCAAGGGGTTGGAGGAGTTCATGGTCACCGATGAGCAGTACATCCTCGACTATGACCCCCGGGTGAACGTTTTGGCCTCTGCTCTGCACCGGGGGGCAGCCATGCCGGTGGCCTGGACGAAGTCGTGGGGGCAAGGGCGCGTTTTCTACCTGGCCCTGGGACACGATGCCCCTGCCTGCCGCCACGAAATGTTCAAACTTCTGCTCCAGCGCGGAGCCCGGTGGGCCGGAGGGCCAGGTGAATAGACTACAGACCAGGGAACAAGGGGCAGAGGGATGAGGAGACCCCCTAAAACGTTGACTCCAGAGGATTATCCGCGGTTAGTTAGAGAGCCCAGGCTTTAGCCGGGCCATTTCCGCGTTGCTTATGAGGATTTCAGCCTTCTGAGGCAAAACTCATAGGGAGGAACGGAGAAAATGGACAAAATTAGGCTCGGCATCATTGGTACTGGGGGCATGGGGCAAGGTCATGCCCAAATGCAGGAGAACATCGAGGAGACGGAGTTGACCGCCGTCTGTGACGTTGACGAAGCGCTGGTAAAGCAGGTGGCAGAGAAGTACGGCGTTCCTGGCTTCACCTGCCATGAGGAACTCCTGGACAGTGGATTGGTGGATGCCGTGCTCATTGCTACTCCCCACTACTTCCATCCGCCCATTGCCATTGAGGCCATGCGGCGGGGCATCCACGTGCTGTCGGAAAAACCCATCGCGGTGACGGTCAAGGCGGCGGATGAAATGATACGAACGGCGCAGGAGACCGGGGTGAAATTCGCGGTCATGTTCCAGAGGCGCACCGCTCGCTCCTCCCGGCTGGCGCGGAAAGCCATCGAGGAGGGCCTGGTGGGTGAGGTTTACCGCACCCACCTGCTCATGAGTTCGTACCGCAGCCAAGCCTACTACGATTCCGCGGCCTGGCGGGGCACTTGGACCGGCGAGGGTGGCGGAGTGTTAATCAATCAGGCCCCGCACCCCATAGACATCTTCACCTGGCTGGCCGGAATGCCCGCGCGGGTTACGGCCCAAGTTCGCACCCGACGGCACGAGATCGAAGTGGAGGATGAAGCCTTTGCCCTCTTGGAATATCCCAACGGAGCGCACGGCTATCTGTACGTCAGCGTCAACGAGGCCCCGGGAACCTCGCGCCTCGAAATTTGCGGCGACCGAGGCAAGGTGGTCCTTCAAGGCGACGAGGTGCAGGTTTACCGGCTGAAGCAGCCCCTTTCCGAGTTTACGGTAACCAGCGACCAAATGTGGGCCTCGCCCGAAGCCGAGTTGGTGGAGTTGGTGGTGCCGGAAATGCCCCCCGGCCATGCGACCATCACCCGCAACTTCGCCCGGGCCATTCTCTACGAGGAGCCCCTTATCGCTCCGGGTGAGGAGGGAATTCACTCTCTGGAGTTGACCAATGCCCTCATCCTCTCCGGGAAACGGGGCAAGACCGTAGAACTACCCCTGGACCGGGAGGAGTACGAAACCCTGTTGGAGGAGTTAAAGGCTTCCTCTCGGCCCAAGCAACGCCTGCGGGAACAACGAGCCACCGACCCCAACGTTGTTGGAGGGTAGGCATTCCGCAGCCAAGTAACTTTACTTTTGGGAAGCAGTATCAGCCCGCAACACAGCCAGAAATTCCAGGGGTTTCAGCACCCGAATCCCCTGATATGTGCCTCCCAATGCGTCAAAATGGGGGTCATAAGTAGTCAACTACCACCGACTAAAAGTCGGTGGCTTGCGCCTACCGCGTGGGGCGACGCATCCGGATGTGGCCCATTGCTGCCACATCCGGGCGGATTGAGTACCGCGCCCCGGTTGACACATCTGGGCGAGGATGGCAAGGCAACTGTTGTCTCCCGGTGAGGGAGTGCCTTTCCCGGTAAAGACCGGGCGTGGGGACTGTGCAGAACAAGAGCATCCTTCACAGAATAGCACAAAATTCCATTCGGGCAACTCAGACGAAAGGAGGATTGCTTGGAGACATTAACGAACCTGAAACCCTCAGCGAAATTAATCGTACACTTTTGTCCCAAGTTTGTCGAGGGCAATGGGGCCTCAAAAGGCTTGCTGAACCTGTACCCCGCCGGCCTCGAAGCCGCCGCCCTTCAACTGCTCTTCCAGTTCCCGGCTGCGCTGCTGCTGGATGGCGGCCTGTCCTGCCCGCAGGCCCCGCAGGGCCTCCTCGTGAAACTTCGCCCGCTTGCGGGCTGGGACGCGCCTGCGCTCCGCTCGGGCCCGTTCCCTCACCGCCGGTGGCTGTAACACCTTCGTGCCCCGATAGAAAGCGTACTGTCCAGCCTTCCAGGCCACCACGGTCGTGGTGCCTCGAATGTCGTCGGCCACAAACACCCCGCGCAGGTCCGTTTGCCCCTTCAGGAACTGCTCGTTGGCGCTGCCCACCACCCAGACCTCGGTCCGGGGCTCGTACTTGTTCTCCGCCCGGTTGATTACGTTCACCCGCACCCGTCCGCTGTCCGGGTCCTCCTGCACTTCCAGGGCCAGGTTTGTGCGCAGCAGAATGCCCGTGGCCGTCAGGCCGCCGCTTTTGACCATCACGAAGTAGGCCCCAGTCTCCGGCAGGGGCAATTCCACCGTGGTCTCCTGCGGGACGTACCGCTCCGGGCTCAGGGTTACCTCGCGCGCCAGCGTGGGTCGCACCCCGGCCAGGTTCATCTTGGCCAGGTCCTGCAGACTCCGATGCTGCTGGTAGAACTTGAGCAGGTCCACCCGATAAACGGTCACCTGGGCGGTGGGCACGTTCCGAGTGGTGATTTTGAGCCGCACTGGTTCCTCACCCTGGGCGACGGTGACCTCCGGCACCCGCAGTTCGGTGTGCTGGAAGTAATCCAAGGCCTCCTGGGCATCGGGGAACTTATGGGCGACCTGACGGTAGTACTCCACCGCCTCCGAGGGCGAGTTGCGGGAGTGGAACACCTGGGCAGCAATGTACAGGGCCAACCAGCGGTAGTCGCTGGGGGCCTGGCCGCCTTCCCGCCGCGGGTAGGTGCCCTTGGCCAGCCGCTGGCAGAGTTCCAGGGCCGCCTCGAACTCCTCGTTGAGGAAGTGGGCGTAGGCCTCAATGTACTCGAAGTCGTCCCGAAACACGCTCTGGGGGTAGCGTTCCTGGGCCCGGCGGCTCCAAGCAATGGCCTCCGCCAACCGCTGCTGTTCCAGCAGGGCGTTGGCCAGGGTGAAACTGGCCTCGTCCGCCACCGGGCTAACCGGGTAGAAGACCAGGAACTGCCGCAACTGCTGTAGGGCCCGGTCGAACCAAGTACGGGACGAAGTGCGGGTCTGGGAGGCCAACTTCGCGGCCCGGTCGTAAATGAACTGGCCCAGGGTGTAGAGTGCATTTTCCGTGCTGGGCACATCGGGATAGGTCAGGGCCAGGTGGTGCATGAACTCCACGGCGGCCGCAATTTCCCCCTCCTCCTCCAGCACCCCCGCCACCCGGGATTCCTGCCCGAAACTGGCCGCGGCTGTCACCCGATAGACCTGTACCTCGCGCTCATGTTCGCCCAACTGCCGATAGGCCTGGGCGACTTTAACAATCTCGGACAAGGGCACTACGTGGGTCGGATACCGCTCCCGGAGGAGTTCAAAGAACCGCACTGTGCGCGCCGCGTCGCCCCGATGCAGGGCCAGATGGAACAGCATCCGGGCAGTCTCCTTGAAGGGCCGCTCCCGCAACTTCCACTGGTCGAACAGAGTGCTCAAGTGCCCCTCGGCCACCGCGTAGTCCTGTCGCTCGAAATGCTTGGTTCCCAAATGGTAGAGTTCGTCGGGGGTGAGGCGGTACTGGTCGGTGGTGGGTTGGTCGCGACGCAACACGTCCAGGCGGCCCGCGGGGGCCAGGCCGTAGTGTTGGGGCTGGTAGGCGGCCCACACCCGCGGCGGCGACACCCGATACGCGCCGGGGAAGGCCCCGTACAGGTCAAACTGGGCCCAACCTCTCTCCCAGGGGCGATTGTGCGTCCGGTAGAAGAAGGTAATCTCCGCCGCGCCCAGCACGTACCGCTCGAAGGAACCCCTAATGGTTTCCTCCAGCACTCGCGTGCCCGCCGGCAACGGCTCCCACAGCACCACGTAGGCTCCCGGCCGAAAGTCCCGTTGGGTATGCCAGTCCAGCCTTACGACCACCTGTTTGCCCGCTGGCGTTTGAGTGGCCAGGTTCTCCCAGGTTTTCACCCCCTCCGAAGCATCCACCACGCTGAACCCGCGAGGGACGGGTCGGCCCTCGAAGAGGCGCGGGGGCTGAAGCACTTTGCGCCGCAGGTAAAACTCCTCTGAGCGGGGGATGATTTCCTCCGTGAAGCCAACTAACTGGCAGTTGTAGGCGTACTGCCCGCGCCCCTCCAAATCGAAGGCGACCTTAACCCGCGCTTCAGGCAGCAGTTCCGGCGGCACCGCGATGGTCTGGGTGCGGGTATCGCCGGTGATTTTTAGCCGCCGCACTTCGCGGTCGTTGACCCGCACGGTGAGGGTGTACTGCTCCGCGGCCGGGGGCACCAGGGCGGTGTAGTAGGCCAGAGCAGTCACCGCCGCTGCAGTGGCGGTGGGAGTGGGCCAAGTATTGCCGATGCGCTGGGCCCAGAGCCACTCTGCCAGTTTGTTCAGCACCGGGGGACGCACGCTTGCCCCAGCGTGGATTTTGCTCAGGGCCAGCAGGGCCAAGGCGGTGGTTTCCACGGCGTCGCCGCCCCAGCGGAGGGGGGTTTTTGCCGCCTCACAGTGGGCCTGTCCGTCCAGGTGTTTAATCCGTTCCCTAAGCAGGGGCTCCAAATCCCGGGCCATGGGCACCCGTTCGAGGTCAGCCAGCAAACTCATGAGCACGGCCAGGCTGCGAGTGTCCAACCCGGCCCGGAGGCGGTAGAGACGGTTCAGCGGCCCGAAGTCCACTCGTCCTGCCGCCGCCTGGGCCTGCAGGATGGCGACTTTGAGGGGATAGTCGGTCTCGGCCGCCCTTTGGAAGGCGTTTTGCAGGTAGGCCAGGGCCTTACCTAAAGCCTCGGCAGGAACGGGCAAGCCCAACCGTCGCGCCTGCGCCCATACGGCCACCGCGGCTGCGGAGACGAAGGGGTCGCTCTGCTTGCCCCGCTGGGCCCAACTCCATCCGCCGTCTTGGTTCTGGGTGGCAGCCAGCCGGGCAACCAGGGCCTCCAACTCCTGCGCCAACCGTCGGTACTCCGGCACCTCGGTCCGGTTCAACTGCCGCAGGTAGGCCATCGCCGCCAGCACCGCTTGCGCTCGGGCCGGCAGGTTGCTCACACAGGGGGCAAACTGCAAGTTCACCTCCACCCGTGCCCAGGGCCGGATGATGACGGGGGGCAAGAGCACCGCGTCCAACAGGGCCCGTTCCAGGGAAGGGCCTACGGTGATGTGCAGGTCCTTCCACTGGTACTCGGCTGGGGGCAGTTCCAGCCACACCAAGCGGTCGTCGGCGGCCGTGCCGCCCTCGGCGTCGAAATGCTCCTGTCCCCAGGGGCGAATGGGCACGCTGTGGCGCACCGCGTCGGCCAAGCCCCGGTCAGTGGTCACTTCCAGGGAAAGCGGCAGTTCCCGCCCCGCTGGAACCTCCACCCGAAAGGCCAACTCCTGGGTGCTGTGCGGGGCAATGGAAATGGTTGTGGGGCCCCCTCCGGCCACTCCCGCCCCGGACGCTCGTCCCGGCGGCGAAGGAAGGGCAGCGGGTCCGACGCTAAGGGTGGCCGTGGCCCGGAGTTCCTCCTCCGTGTTGTTGCGCAGTTCGGCGGTGACGAAGACCGTGTCCCCTTGCTGGAAGACGGTCGGCAGTTTCAACTCGACCAGGAAGGGCTGACGAGTGACTAAGGAAGCCCTCTCCTCCCCGGCCAGCGTCTCCACAGTGACCCCTCGGGCGACTAACACCCATTTGGTGATGGTGTCCGGCAACTCGAACTCCACCCTCGCCTGTCCCTTTTCGTCGGTGACCAGGTGGGCGTTCCAGAAGGCGGTCTCCGGGAAGAAGGCACGGACGGCAGGAATGGGGGCTGGGGCAGTTGGCCTGGGGCGCCTGGCGAGGAGCGCCTTCTCCTCCACGGCCACTTCTTCCGCAACGGGCGGGGATGGGGGGGGCACCCCCGGCATCGCGCCCGCCTGTGGGCCCGGAGGACCTGCTGGCCCCCGGGGGCCCTGGAACCGTGCAACCATATCCGCAGCCCACCCGCCGAAGCCACCGAAGCCCCTTCGAGCGAACAGTTCGCCCATCACCGGCACTGCGCCCAGCAGGGGCACCCGCATGGCCAGGGGAATGCGCCGTTCCTGCTCCTTGACCAGCAGAACGCGCCGCTGGGCCTCGGCGCTGTAGTGGAAAGTGCAGGAGGTCTGGGTCACCACCGCTCGCTTCGCCAACTCCCGCTGGTAGAAGAAGGAACCTAAGTCGGGGGTGGGGTCGGGATGCACGGCGAACAGGGCCTCGTCCACCGCGGCCAGGGACAACTCGGCTGGCAGGGGCCGGCCGTTCTGGTCGGTGGTCTGCACCCTCAGGCGCACCCGCTCTCCCGGACGGTAGGTGGACTTCTCCGAGGCGACCGTCACCCGCAGGCCCAATTCCACCTGCAGGGCTTTAGTGGCGGTGTGGAACTGCCAAGTGGTCGGCTCTTCCGGCGCCGGATGGGCGGGGGGCGGGGCCATGGCTGCAGCAACCAAGTTGAAATTGGGCGCCAGTTCCGGGGTCATCCGCAGGGTGATTTTGTTGGGGCCCGGCTGCAAGCGCACGATTTGGTAGCCGTAAATGCGTTCTCCCTCGTAGGTCAGCAGGGCCAGGCGGGCTCCACTGCGGGAGACCAGGGTCAACTGGGCCTCCGCGCCGACCTGGAAGGTATCCGTATCGGTCAGGAAGCGCAGTTTAACCTCGTCGTCCTCGCCCACAATGCGCACCCGCGTTTCCGCCGAAACCGGGTTGCCGTGAGCGTCGGCAGTTTGCAGGCGGAACAGGTAGTTGCCCGCCTCTGGCACGCTCACCTGGGTCACTCCTTTGCCGGTCTGGGGGTCGGTGGTCAGGGGGTAGGTGGCCACCGACCGCTCTTTTACTTCGCCCCGCTCCGTGCGCTCCCACTTGATTAGATTCACCGAGACCTCTTTGCCCACCGGGTCACCACCTAAGTCGGTCAGTTTCACCGTCAGGTCGAAAGGTTCATTGACCAGGTAGACCCTGCGGAAGGTGCTCACCTGGGCCCGCAAGCCCACTACGGCAATGTGTACCAAGCGCGCGGCGGCGACGTTCTCCTCCTCCATCCGCGCCCATAGGCGCACCACTTGTTCCTCCTCAAACTGCCGAGTGGGAAGGGTGAAGGCGATTTCGCCCTGGGCATCGGTGGTTTTCACTTCGCCCGGCTCCTCGTCCCAGCCGAAGCGTACCTCCCGCTGGGCCACCGGCTCGCCGTAGTAGTACTGGGCCACGATTTTACCCTCAATATCCTCACCGCGCAGGTAGGTGTTTCGGGGGACCTCGATGGTCAGTTGAATTTTGGGCAGTTCGTAGGTGGCCACCTCGAAGGCCCCCTCGAAGGAGAGGCGCACCGGCTTCCTCTGGACCAGGCGGATGCGGTAAGTGCCCACCGGGGCCTCGGGAGGGAGGGGGAACTGGTCGCTGTAGGTGCCAAAGGCGTTCAGTTTCACCCTGGCGGTGTGGATGACGGTGCCATCGGGAGCCAGGACGGTTTGGGTGAACTCCTCGCCGGGGGTGAAGGTGTACCGCCCGTGCTCCACTTTGCGCACGATGCCCCGCAAGTGAACCGTCTGGCCGGGGCGATAGAGGGGCCGGTCGGTGTAGAGGAAGGCTTTGGGAGCGAGGCCCGGGGCGAACTGCACTCCTTGCAAGTCGTTCTCCGTGGAGGCGAAGTGCGTGCCAGACAGAGCCAGCACCTTAACCTGAGAGGCCGGGCGCAACTCAGGCAACTCCGCGTGCCAAACTCCGTTCTCGTCCGTCTGTCCGGTGGCAAAAATGGTGTTCCCGTCGCTGACCAGCACCTGCACCCCGCCAAAGGGTTCCTGGGTGCGCAGGTTCTCCGTGAATACCAGCAGGTCCCGCCGGGTCGCCTTGCAGATGAGGCCCAGGTCGGTAATCATCACGACCACGGTGGATTCGAGGGTGGTTGAACTCCCGCCGGCCCTTCCAGGGCGAGATGCTCGTCCCTTGCCCCTCGTCCCTCGTTCCGGCCCCGGGGTGGCCGAGACAGCCACCGCGTACACTCCCGGCTCTTTGAAGGGCAGGGGGACTTCCGTCTCCAACTGTTTGTAGTCCTCGTAGTTGGGGATGTCGAGGCTCCAGCGGCGGTCAGGTTCGATGAGGGCTAATCCAACTCGGCCACACCTTGAATGGTGTGCAGTTTGCGAAAGTAATCCTCCAGGTCAATGCGATAGCCGCGCAAATCCACCCGGGCCAAGTTGCGGGTGAGGAGTTTGAGCACCGGGGCGTCGGCGGTGGTAAAGGTGCGCTCGGTGTACACCGTCAGCG
>DTZQ01000634.1 GCA_012961305.1 Armatimonadota bacterium
GATTTCCTTTCCCCAAACCAACTTAAGCCCGGCGGTATTAAAGTTAACCTTGTCAAGTTAACGGGAAGGTAAACGTTCAGCAGTTACCCATTAACCGTCGGCCTGACAGACCTTTCCGATGGATTGTCAGGACTGCCGCCTAAAACTCCGTTCCACTGGTGAAGGGGAAATCCTCCACCGCCAGCGGCGGGACGTAAGCCGGCAGGTAGTCGCCCGTCCGCTCCGGTCGGCCCAGGGCCACTACGTTTTTAAGCATGTCTAAGGGGCTGAAGTTGAAGCGCAAGTTTTTCACTCCGTATTGGACCTTCCCGGCCTCAATCCAAAACAGTCCGTCGCGGGTCATGCCCGTCAGCAGCAGGCGCATGGGGTCCACCAGGCGAATGTACCAGAAACGGGTCACTAACAATCCCCGCTCCACGCCAGCAACGAGTTCCTCCACCGTTGCCTCTCCGCCCTCCAAGATGAGGTTCGTCGGGGGCCCCGTTACCGGCCGGTTGGTCTTCTGGGCCCAGAAGCGGGTGGTGGACAGCATTTTGAGCACCCCGCTTTCAATCCAAGTAACCTTCGGCACTGGCAGGCCGTCGCCAAAGAAGGGGGTCGTAGGGCAGGCAGGATGAGCCGGGTCGCTGCGCAGGGTAATGCTGGCAGCAGCGATTGGCTCTCCTTCCTTGCCGGAAAAGGCACTGCGGCCCTCGTCGGCGGCTTTGGCGTCCAGATGAAGGGCCAGCCAGGCCATCATCTCCGCCACCGCCGCCGGCTCTAAGACCACCTTGTACCGCCCCGGCTCCGCTTCCCGCGGATGGCGAGCGGCCAGAGCCTTTTGAACTGCTAACTCGGCCGTCTTTTCGACCTCTATCGCCGTCACGTCCTCGGAAATGGCTGCCGCCCAGCCGGAACTGTCCTCGGTCATCGCCGTGCAGGTAAACAGGGCCCCACTGCTCCGATGGTAACCGAAGAGTCCCCGGGAGTTGGCCAGAGCGGTGAAGCCGTGCTGGGTGGTGAAATTGCCCGCAGCGGTCAGGCCCTGAACGGCACAGATTTGGGTTACAGCCTGCACCGCTGCGGCTCGCTGGTCCGGAGTGTACTCAGCGGTGGCTGAGGCGAAAGCCGGCACCTCTCGGTAGGTTTGAGGCTCCAACGGGGGCAGATATTCGGTGTCCGGCTCTGCCTGACGTGCAAGGGCTTCCGCTCGCTCCACCACTTGCCGTAGCGCGTCTGGGGTGAAAGAATTGATGCTCGCGCTGCCCACCCGCTGGCCAAAGGCCACCCGCACCGTCAGGGTGGTGTTGGCTTGGGCCAAGTTCTGGGTAATCGCGTTGTTGGCATAGCGGGTCGCCGCCTGGGTGAAGCCGGACAGGGCGAGTTCCGCATGGTCAGCCTTCACCAGGGACAGGGCCGTTTGCAAAATGTCTTTAGCCTCCTGTGGCCGCATAATGGGCTCCTTTCACCGGGCCGCACCGACAGTGATATTACGGAACCGAGCCGGGGCGGCACCGTGGGTCATCTGGGCCGTTTGCATGGGGTCGCCTTTGCCACAGTTAAGCACCCCGTTGGGCACCCAGAACCGCTGGTCGCAAATGGCGTCACAACTGTTCCAGAACTCGGTGGTGTACGACTGGTAGGTCACGTTTTTCAGCATTCCCACCAGTTTGCCCTTTTTGATTTCCCAGAAGGCATCGCCTCCGAACTGGAAGTTAATGCGCATCTGGTCAATGCTGAAACTGCCTCGACCTTCGATGTAAATCCCCTCATCGGTGTCGCTGATGAGTTCCTCCAGGGTCAGCGCTTCTGGGCCGGGCATCAGGCTCAGGTTGGGAATGCGCACCAGGGGTATGCTGCTCCAGTGGTCAGCACGGCAACAGCCAGTACTGCGGGTCAGACCTATCTCTCCGGCCACTTCCCGACTGGTACTGTAACCTACGAACTGTCCCTCCCGCACGATGTACCACTTCTGGCCGGGCACCCCGTCATCGTCGAAGCCCTGGGTCGCCAGTCCGCCGGGCAGGGTGTTGTCTGCCACAAAGTTGACCAGCGGCGAACCGTACTGCAAGTGGTGCAGTTTGTCCGGAGTGGCGAAACTCCGCCCGGCCAGACTCTCTTCCAGGCCTAAGGCCCGGTCCAATTCCGTCGCATGGCCCACGGATTCGTGAATGGTCAAACTTAGGTTGTGCGGATCGAGGACGAGGTCTCTCCGGCCAGTCGGACATTCCTTTGCCCGCAGGTGTTCCCGGGCCTGCTCTGCCACCCGGTCGGCGTGGGCCAGCAGGTCTTCCGCCTGGATGTTTTCGTAGCCCCTGGTCTGGGGCGGAGGTTCGTAAGTACGGCTGCGGGCGTCCTGGTGCCCGACAGCGGTGGCAGTATAGGACACGCCCGTGGTGACCACCTCGCTGCGCAGCAGGGAGCCTTCCGTGTTGGCGAACAACTTTTCCTCCCGCCGGAGGGTCAGGTAACCGGTGGCCTTCTTGATGTCTTTATGCTTCAGCAGGGCTTGATTGATGGCCAGCAGCAAGCCTACTTTCTGGTCTATGTCCACCGCGAAGGGGTCTATTTCCACCGGCGAGCGGAAGGTCTCCCGGCGAGGCGGTTCGGGCACTAAACTCACCGGCTTGCGCCGGACAGAGGCGCTGGCGCGGGCAATGGCTACCGCTTCCCGTGCTACCCGTTCTACTCCTTCCTTAGTTACTGTCCCGCTGGCGGCGAATCCCCAGGCTCCGTGGGCAATGACCCGCACGCCGAAGCCTAAATTCTCCTGGTCGCTGAGATGGCTGACGCGCTCGTCCTCCGTGGCGATGGTCTGCCGCCGTTGAGTGATGAACCGCACGTCTGCATAGGTGGCTCCTTCTGCAATCGCCACCTCCAAGGCCAATTGGGCCAGTTGTTCCATGGTCCCTCACCTTTCAAAAACGTAACGGTTAACTCCCCCAAACCGCACCCAACTAATTTTCCGCTCCAGTCACCTTCACTACCCCGAAGTTGTCGAAAAAGACCTCGCCGGGCGGCCAGAAGGCATAGGGCTGGAGCCGTATCCATCGCACCGGCGAACCCGCTCGCCGGGGAATGGTGAAAGTCCGCTCCACCATCCGCCAGCGCCCGTCCGGCTGTTTGTAGGTCTTGTAGGTACGCCAAACGACCCGCCGTTCGCCGTGCCGCAGGGCGTAGCCTTTGACAAATATCTTGACCTCTGGCCCTCGGCTCATTACCTCCACCCGCAGGCGATAAGTCGCGCCCGGCTCCACCTCCAAATAGTCGCTGTAAAGCCACACCCCGCTCACTCCCGCCGCCGTGTTGTACCTGGGGCCAGAGGTGGGGGTCTTGGGTTTAGCCGGCGGACGCTGGTCCCGGGGCAGTTTCATTTGCGCCCGGCGGGCCTTTACTTCGTGCATGTACACGTCGGTGTCGAAGCGGAAACAATGCCCACCCTCCGGTCGCCTTTCCCAAAAGGTGGTCAGGTCGTCTGGCTCCTCCCAACCCAGAGGAACCTCTTTGCCCCGTTCCAGGTCCCCATTAGGCACCAGGTTAGCCGGAGGCGGAATGCCCGCGGACGTTTTTCCGTAGGCCCAACTCAGAACCCCCCCGGCCAGCAAAAACATCCCCAACACAATGGCGTTTTTCATTACCAAAGCCTTTAATCCCCAGCGGCGGCTCGCTCCTCCGCAGTCAAATGGCTCAGTCCTCCGGTGAGGTAGCAAAGGGTTTCGGTGCAAACTTTAATCCAGGAGACGGCCTCCTCCGGGTCGTCGGTGATTTTGAACAGTTCCATATCCCCCCGGCTGATGCAGCCCTCGGCCAGCATTCGCTTCCGCAGCCACCGGACCAAATCCTCCCAGTAATCCCGTCCGAACAGAACGACGGGAAAGTCCCAGATGGTGTCCGTCTGGACGAGGGTAAGAGCCTCGAACAGTTCATCCATAGTGCCAAACCCGCCGGGGAAAATGACGAAGGCGGAGGCGTACTTCACGAACATCATTTTGCGCACGAAGAAGTAGTGGAACTCCATGGCTATATCCTGGTAGGAATTGGGCTTCTGCTCGTGGGGCAGTTTGATGTTCAGGCCGATGGACAACCCGCCCCCCAATTGGGCTCCTTTGTTGGCCGCTTCCATGATGCCGGGGCCCCCACCAGTAATGATGGCCCAGCCCCTGCGGGCCAGCAGTTCGGCGGTGCGCACCGCCGCCTGATAATACCGATGTTCCGGTCTCAGCCGAGAGGAGCCGAAAATGGCCACTGCCCGGCCCACCCGAGCCATCATTTCAAAGCCGTGCACGAACTCAGACATGATGCGGAACACCCGCCAGGTGTCGCTTTCTGTGAAGTCCGCCCTCTGCTGACTGGTGTCCAACAGTTCAAAGTCCGGGGTACGGGCACGCTCCTTTTCCGAAGCCATAGTTTCCTCCTTGCTCGCGCTCAATCGTGCAGCAGGACGTGAAATTTCAACTCCCAGAGCAGTTCTTCCCGCTCGGCTAACCGCCGCAAAAACTCCTCCTCCGCCCGGATGGGGGAAGGGCCC
>DTZQ01000635.1 GCA_012961305.1 Armatimonadota bacterium
GCGGGAATATCAGCCTCCGGCTGAGTAGTCACAAAGGTCAACTTTCCCGAAGGACATTGTGGTTGGTGGCTTACCTGGCTAAAATGGATTGGAAAGGAGGAGATGCTTCACATTCCGACACGCCCCGATTTAAGCCCACGACATGCAAAACAAGGAGGTACGAAGTAATGAGAACGAAGTGGGATGGGAAGTATCTGAAATGGCTAAGTCCAATTCTCTTCACAAGTTTCGTCCTGTTGGGTTGGCTCATTGTGGGCTGTGGAAGTGGTGGTTTCACTTCCCCAAACCAGGGCGGAGGAGTTGATGAAGGACTGCCGCTGGGGCAGTCCACTTTGGGACAAACCCTTTTCCACGTAGATGTGAGTACGGGGGAAGTGACGGTCACCCCGCTGGACCGGCCCGAAGCAGCCTACACGGTTGGTGGTGAACCGAGCCGGGCGGTGTTTGGGGGAGCGGCGATTAAGTACAACACCAGCCGGCTATTGGACGAGCCGGGAAATCCAGGGCGCAAGGTCTTAGAGGTCTCACTGACCAACCAAAGCGGGGAGACGATAGGGCGTTTGCCCAATGGGATGAGTGCCTATCTACGGGTCCTGTTCGGCCCGATTAAGAATGTGGACGGTGAAACACCTTTCACCGCGCTGCCGAAGAACTGGAAGGTCATCACCATCGCTGGCTCCACGTCAGGCTTCCTCGACGGCATCGGGTCTAACGCGAAGTTTAACATCCCAGTAGGGGTCGCGTTAGGCGAAGGTGGCACGCTGTATGTGACGGACGCCCATAATCACGCCATTCGCCGCATCACCTCAGCGGGGATAGTGACCACGTTGGCGGGGAACGGCACGGCTGGCTTCACCGATGGTGCAGGCGCCGCGGCACAGTTCAACAATCCCCACGAGATCGATTGGGATGAATACTACAAAGTCCTCTACATTGCCGATTACTGGAACCACGCGCTCCGCCGCGTGACCCCCAGCGGGGTGGTGCACACCGTTGCCGACATCGGTACCACGCCGGTTGGCGTGGCGGTAGTCGCAGGCTACTACTCTACTACCATTTACGTGACGACGGGATATTCCAACACGGTGAAAAAGGTCACTTTCACCGGTGGAGACCCTTGGGATGCGGCCAACTACACGGTGACCGATTTGGCTGGCAGCACGCAGGGCTTTACCGACGGCGTCGGGACAGCGGCTAAGTTCAACAACCCAGGAGGGATTGACGTGGATGATGAGGGCATCCTCTACCTGTGCGATACGGACAATCATGCCATTCGCCGGATTGACCCTTCAACAGCCGAGGTGAGCACCATTGCAGGCACCGGCACGGCGGGCTCGACCGATGGCGCAGGTGATGTAGCCCAGTTCACCAGCCCGAAGGGCATTGCTGTGGGTGCCGATGGCGCGCTGTACGTGGCTGAGGATTTAGGCCATCGGGTGCGACGCATCGTCTTTCTGGGTGGAGACCCCACCGAGGCGGCCAACTACCGAGTGAGCACCATCGCGGGTACGGCGGGCTCGGGCTTCGCCGATGGGCCAGGCGATGTGGCTAAATTCTCCCAGTTAGCCTACATCGTGGGCGACGAGGCCGGGAACCTGTTCGTCTGTGATTATGGCACCCACCGCATCCGCAAGTTGATACCGAGGAAAGGGTTCCAGGCCGTAGGCTCGCCGGTGGGCACAGCGCCAGCGGAGCCGGTGCGCTTGCTCAACCCGGACGGCTTGCAGGCGGGCAACAATCAGCCCTACCTGGACTATCAACCTAATGGTGGGTTATCACCCGGCGAGACCACCTCCACCCGGAAGTGGATGTTCTCCGTGCCTGCGGGGGTGAGCGCCTTTGAGTTCATGGTCAGAACGGAGGCCCACACGGAGATTCCGGCCCTGCCGGAGCCGGGCTCCTGGCCCTGCACCGTGCTAACCTGGGCGGGCAATGGGGTGCCTGCCTTTGGGAACGGAGCAGCCAACCTAGCCAGTTTCTTTGGTCCGGCTGGCGTAGTGGCTGACGACCAAGGTCGGGTCGCGGTCGCCGACTTCTTTACCAACCGCATTCGCGGCATTGATGAGCACGGGGAAGTTATTACGTTAGCCGGGTCTGGCATTCAGGGTTTCAAGGACGGCCGGGCCTTGGAGGCCAGGTTCAACCGCCCGACCGACGTGGCCGTTGACCGCGCAGGCAACATCTATGTCGCGGACTACGGGAACAAGCGCATCCGTATCATCACGCTCGTCTGCGTGGAGGATAGTTGTGTCCATGAGGTTTCCTACGGCGAGGAGTACTGGTATTACGAGTCGTGCGCAGCGAGAAGAGTCGTAGCCACCATTGCCGGTATTGGTCGGTACAGCGCCGACAGACCTATCGAGGGCTTCGGGAACGTGGCTCAGTTCCAAGAGCCGATGAGTGTAGCCGTGGACAGGAGCGGAGACCATATTTACGTCGCTGATGCGGGGTTGAACCGTATCTTTCTAATCACCTACAACGGTGGTGACCGCACGGACCCGAAGAACTACTACGTGAAAACTCTGGCTGGCCCGACAGGTTTCAACCGACCTTCTGGTGTCGAAGTGGGTCGGGACGGTGTCGTCTATGTGGCGGATACGAGCAACAACGCGGTGAAGAAGGTCCTGCCCGATGGGACGGTGATGACTCTGGCAAGCATGGGCTTTAACCGCCCGATTAGCGTGGCCGTTGACGACGCCAATCAGGTTTACGTGGCTGATTTGGGGAACCACCTCATCAAGCGGGTCAGCCCTTTGGGGAACGTTACGGTTCTGGCTGGGCAAGTGGGCATCGCTGGTTTTGCCGATGGGCCGGGAGGCGAGGCGAAGTTCAACTTGCCACGGGGGGTGGCCCTGGAGCCATCGGGCAACCTGCTGGTGGCCGACTTCGGGAACAATCGCATCCGCCGCATTGAGCGGACGATGATTGACCCCGTGCCCAGCCCCTGAGGGTGTTATCTGCCACGCTGACCATCACGGCGCAGAAATTAGCCTGCTGGAGTAGAAGGTCCTCTGGTAAGGGTTCTCCTCCAGCAGGCTTTTTCCCTGTAAGGATTATTTCCCTCTGATTCATTTCCATCTGAGATTTTGCCGACAACTGAGCACTATTTAAGGCATTATTGGGAGTTAACCGGGTTGAGGCAGTGATTGTTAAGAGCAGCAAACATTTGCTACGGACCATAGTATGGGGGATGAGTTCCTTCGAGCGGGTGAGGGGAATTATCCCGGAAGGCTGGGAACGTATTTTGCTGGTCATAAGTTCTGGTATTGGCGATGGGGTTATGGCTTTGCCGCTCATTGAGGAATTGCGGCGCCTCCGGCCAGAGGCGCACATAGGAGCAATAGTCAATGAACACACCTTTGCCTTGCTGAAGGGGCACCCGGCTCTAAACAGCCTTTACCTCCAACCTACGCGAGGAGGCGGGGTTAAGTACCTTAATTCCTGGTGGCACATTCGTCGAGCCAATTATCAAGTCTGTTTAGCGGCAATACCATGCACAGTTATCCGTTACATGCTCCTTCCTTATTTGGGGGGGGTTCCGTTGCGAGTCAAACATGCGTGGGACTTTACCAAGACCCCAGAGCGAGATTACAATTTCCTGTTTCATCGTCTACTTCCCGTATCTATGCACCATCACCGGGTTAACTGTAATTTGGACCTATTGGAGGCTATTGGTCTATGCCCAAGGCGAACTGTACTTCCCAAGTTACCCTTGACTGCGACGCATCGCACAGCTGCTATCCAATTGCTGAGCCGAATAGGGTGTAAGGTGGAAAAACCTATAATTGCTTTTCACCCCGGTTGTAAACCTGAGCACTCCTCAAAGCGGTGGCCGGCCGACCGTTTCGCCATCTTGGGGAAGCATTTAATTAAAGAACTGAACGTACAAATCGTTATCGTCGGTGGGCCGAAGGAAAGAGACATGGCCCAGACAATTGCCCAAAAAATACAACTTGAGGTAGCGGTATTGGCCGGTGCGTGTAGCGTAAAGGAAACGGCGGCCGTGTTAGAGCGCTGTGCATTGTTGGTTTGCAATGATTCCGGGGTCATGCATATGGCAACTGCTGTAGGTACTCCTGTACTTGCCCTGTTTGGGCCGACAGACCCCCGTCACGTAGGACCATACGGGCCTGGACATTTCGTTATTAGAGAGGGGAATGACCTGAGTAAGATAAACCCAGAACAGGTATTTGAAGCAGCTAAAACTATGCTTTTCAGTTCGGGACACTCCGCAGGATAGGATAATTGGGGGAAGTCATCACTTTCGGAGGGAAGGGTGCACAGCCAAGGTCTAAGGAAACGGGTGCTGGTTACTGGTGGCTGTGGATTTATCGGGGCTAACCTTTGTCGGCACCTGCTGGCTTTGGGGGCGGAAGTACGGGTTTTGGACAACCTTTCCACGGGTAGCCTACAGGCTCTTGTTCCCCTAAAGTCTGCTCCTAATTACTCCCTTCTTAAATTCATTCAAGGCGATGTGCGAGCGATGCCGATGGTCTCTGAGGCCGTGTCGGGGGTAAAGGTGATTGTTCATCTGGCTGCTTCTACGGGGGTGATTGACTCCATTCAAGCGCCTGGGGATGACTTTGAGGTAAATGCTCGGGGCACGCTTAATTTGCTCGAGGCAGCTGTCGAACAGGGAGTGGAAAAGTTCATTTTCGCTTCTTCCAACGCGGTTTTGGGCCGCAAGGAACCACCCTTAAATGAACATACTGTTCCCCAGCCTCTATCTCCCTATGGTGCGAGCAAACTCGCTGGCGAGGCCTACTGCAGCGCGTTTTATGCCTCCTATGGCCTGTCTACGGTCTCGCTGCGCTTCGCCAATGTCTATGGCCCCGGCTCTGGCCACAAGACCAGCGTAGTGGCTAAGTGGATTCAACAGCTCTTGGCGCGGGAGCCGCTCACTGTTTACGGCGATGGGCAACAAACGAGGGATTTTATCCACGTGGAGGACATCTGCCGGGCCATTATCTTAGCCCTCGAAGCACCTTTGGGAGGTGAGGTGTTTCAAATTGGCACCGGGAAGGAAACGAGCGTGTTAGAACTCGCCACCCTGCTCCAGCAGATTTTGAACTGCCCGGCCGAGATTAACTTTGTTCCGGCCCGACGGGGAGAAGTACGGCGCAGTTTTTGCGACATTTCCAAGGCCAAGGTCATACTTGGCTTTGAAGCCACTCGGTCACTGCGGGAAGGATTAGAAGAAACGTGCCATTGGTTTAAGCAGAACCTGCTGCTTTGTCAAGGCTGAATTGAGGAGTTGGGTAAGTAGCCGTAGGCTTTGTGCCTGCGTGTGGACGCATCCGTAAAGAGCGTGGCTACTCATCCAAACATGGCTGACGGGGTACTACCAGCATTGTACAGCCAATTATGAAGAAACCAAACACCCTCTAAGGGAGAGAGAGCATCATGGAAGCCATTATCTTGGTGGCTGGGCGGGGGGAACGTTTAAGACCGATTACGAATCATGTAACCAAGCCTATGATTCCCTTCTGTGGCCGGCCGTTTTTACAGTACACCCTGGAAAGCCTGCGGGGTTTAGTAAGCCGGGCTATCATAGTTATCAATTATAAGGGTGAGCAGATTAAGAGCCATTTCGGCTCTCGTTGGCGGGAATTGCCCCTGCATTACGTTCGCCAACCGACCCTGTGCGGCACTGGCGATGCGTTGTTAGTGGCTCGGAACCTCGTTAGGGAGCCGTTTCTCGTCATCTTGGGTGATGTGTATGCTTCCAGGGAACTACTGCAAGCATTGATGGAGCATGAATCCCCTAATGTACTTGCCCTGACCAAGGTCAACGACCCCGAGAATCATGTAGGAGTGGACTTTGAGGATGGCCGGGTGACGGGCCTGTGGACGCTGAACCCCTGGGTGGACCGAGGCCTGTGGAAGTTCAGTCCGGCCATTTTCGAGTCCCTCGTTCAGGCAGAACGACGAGACAGCATACTGCGGGCTTTGCGGGGAGTGGAAGCGATGCTGAAGGCAGGGGAAAGGGTAGAAGTGTTG
The DNA here is from genome assembly GCA_012961305.1 of Armatimonadota bacterium. Classification (GTDB taxonomy): domain Bacteria; phylum Armatimonadota; class UBA10988; order UBA10988; family DTZQ01; genus DTZQ01. The sequence goes on from DTZQ01000635.1 coordinate 6,001, forward strand.
CTTTCGGACGAACCCTGGATACAGTTGGGCGACCATGCGGCTCGCCAGAGTGTGCTGGACGCTTGTCACTTCTTCCTACGGCAACAGGGACGTGTCTACTATGGGGAAGGTAAGAATTGCCAAATTTACGGAAGTTCCTTGGAAGTAACTGCAGAGAACTGTCACATCGTTAACTCCGTAGTATTCGGGCGGGGGAAATTACTTAACAGCCGCGTGGAAAGTAGCGTGGTGCTCTGTCGCTGGAACACGGAAAATGTGGACCTAAAAGGTGAAATCATCATCCTATAAGATTGGGCTATGAAGGTAGTGCTGCTTACCAATACATTAACACCTTACCGCATACCCTTATATGCAACCATAAACCGGTTAGCCCCCTTCGATTTTGAAGTTTGGCTCACTGCTCCCCAGTATGCTTTACGCCCCTGGGGAAAAGAGGTAGGAAGTAAACAAACCTTTAAGACTCTGTTTTTGCACGGGTTAACCTGGCATAAGGGGGAAAGATACATTCCGTTTAATCCGGGGTTAACATTCCACTTAACGCGCAAAAGGCCGGAAATCGTAATCACCGGGGGCTTTTCGATTCCTACCCTAATAGCCGGGTTGTACTGTCAGGCTTTTAGGAAGAAATTGATTATTTGGTCTGGGGTTACCTTCTATACTGAGAGGGGTATTTCTCTCTTTCGGGAAGGGCTGAGGAAGGCCTTGGTAAGACGAGCAGATGCGTTCATCGCCTACGGCAATTTGGCCAAGGATTACCTCTGCTTTTTGGGTGCTCCGGAAGGGTGCGTGTTCCTCAGTTACAATACGGTGGATGTGGCTTTCTTTACGGAACAAAGTACCAAATGGCGGATGAGGAGGGAGGAATTGAAAAAGGAGTGGGAACTTCCCGCCGTGGTTATTCTGTATGTGGGACAGTTGATACCGCGTAAGGGGGTGGAACATCTGCTGCAAAGCGTGTTGCCTTTACAACGGGAGGGGCATGAAGTCGGAGTGCTTCTGGTGGGCCGGGGGGAGTCGAAACCTAACTTACGGGCAATGAGCCAAAACTTAGGCCTTAACTGGGTTCTTTTCGCTGGTTTCAAACCTAAGGAGGAACTTCCCAAATATTATGCGGTGGCGGACATATTTGTACTTCCTTCCTTGGACGTTTGGGGCTTAGTCGTCAATGAGGCTATGGCTTGCGGACTTCCGGTAGTTTGCTCGCAAACGGCCGGTGCCAGCGAAGATTTAATCAAACCTGGGGTGAATGGATATATTGTGGACCCTACCGTTCACCATCAGTTGACCGCAGCACTTCGAGAGTTAATCCTCAAACCTGAGGTGCGCTTAGAGATGGGACACAATGCCCAGAAGACCATAGGGCAGTTCACTATTGAGCAGGCGGCACAAGGATTTATGCAGGCCATCAGCAGGGTTAAACCATGACCGCTCTTCATCGTCGGCCCAAAATCTTGGTTGTCAGTCCCACGCCCCCGCCCTTTTCCGGACCGGAGGTGATGACCCAATGGCTCCTGCAATCGCCGCTCAGGGAGGAGTTCGAGTTGCTCCATTTCAACATTGGCAAGGAGCGAGAGGTCGAGACCAAAGGAAGTTTTGACCTGATTAACCTGTTCTATGGATTGGTACAGCCGGTGATTTTGGCCTATTTAATATTACGTGACCACCCGCAGATTGTATACACCAACCTCGCCCAGAACTTAGCCGGGTTCCTACGGTACGCAAGTTTCGTGTTAGTTGCCCGCCTGTATGGCCGAAAGGTGGTGGTCCGAGTCATGGGCTCAGGTTTCGAGCACTTCTACGCGCGTGCGCCTGGCTGGTTGAAAGCATTCATTCGGTATGTCATTGCCCAAATTGACCTCTTCATCCTCCGAGGCCACGGTTTGATTTCCCAGTTCGCTGGCATAGCCCCGGAGGGCAAATGCCGAGTTGTTTATTCGGGAATTGACCCCCATGAGTTTGCCGGCCCTCCCTGCAGTAAACCAGAACAGGCCACCGACGATTGTGTACGGGTCCTTTTCGTTGGCTATCTCTCTCATGCCAAAGGGGCGATAGACCTGTTGCGAACTGTACCCTTAGTAGTCTCCCAAGCCCCACAAGTACGATTTATGCTGGCGGGAAGCAGGCTCAAAGTGGAGAAGAACATTACTTTTATTGACAATCCCCCGGACAACGAGGCCATGATTGCACAACTGTTGCAAAACGACCAAATCAGACAACACGTTGAGTTTTTAGGAGCGATAACCGGACCGGCCAAAATCAAAGCCTTCCGGTCCGCGGACATATTTATTCTCCCTTCCTATTCGGAGGCCTTTCCCACAGTTGTCCTGGAGGCGATGGCCGCAGGCTTGCCAGTGGTGGCCACGCCGGTCGGTGCGCTTCCGGAAGTGTTTGGTGCGGAGAGCATTATCTACATTCCGCCGGGTGATTGTCAGGCCATTGCTCAGGCTCTTTTGAGGCTCATTCGTGACCCGGAATTGCGCCGTCGCATGGGAAGGAGGAATCGGGAAATTGTAGGCAAATATTTTAACTTGCAAACCTATGCGTACCAACTCAGCCAAATTTTCAGAGAACTGACCTCCTAAAGAATGAACCATGCGAATTTTAATGCTCAACCACAATGTGCGCGGTCGAAGTACCTTTTTCCGCTGTTTCCATTTCGGGCGGTGTCTGCGTAAGCGAGGTCATGAAGTTACTTTACTGACCATTTCTCCCAGAGCACGGTGGAATTTCCGGGAGGAATTGGTCGCCGGGGTGCGAATAGTAGAAACCCCGGATTTAACCTTTGGCATAGCCCGTAGTGGCTGGTGTCCCTGGGACACTTGGCAACGCCTCTGCTGGTTGAGACAGGATAACGGTTACGATGTGGTCCACGGATTCGACTGCCGACCAGTGGTAGTTTATCCGGCTCTGAAATTACAGCGGCAAGGAGTACCCTACGTTTGTGATTGGGCTGATTGGTGGGGACGGGGAGGGGTTATCGCCGAACGCAATAATCCGTTCCTCAAATACCTTTTTGGGCCGATTGAGGTGTTCTATGAGGAGCATTTCAGAGACCGCGCTGATTGGCTGACGGTAATCAGCCGGGCTTTGGAGCAACGAGCGGTGCGTTCGCTGCACCTCCCGCCGGAACGAATCACGCGTCTCCCTTCAGGGGCTGACGTGGAGCATATCCGTCCTTTGCCCCAGCGAGAGGCACGAGAGGCATTAGGGTTCCCGCCGACAGCCAAAATCGTCGAGTTTGTAGGTTATGTCCACTACGATTTGCTGTTTGTAATAGAGTCCTTTGCCCTGTTGCGGCGGATGAAACCGGAAGTGATATTGCTGTTAGTAGGCCGGAAATCCAAACGGGCTCGGCGATTGGCACGTCAGTTGGGGGTGGCCGACGGAGTAGTGGAAACTGGGCCGCAGCCTTATCCTCAGATACCGCTTTACTTGGCTTGTGCTGACGTTCTGCTGTTGCCCTTCGTTTGCAAAATTGCCAATGTAGGTCGCTGGCCAAATAAGGTAGGGGACTATATGGCTGCTGGTCGGCCGATTGTAACTAATCCGACGGGAGAAATGAAATACCTGTTTGAGGAGGAGGAAATTGGCCTGTTAGCGGAGGATACCCCTGAGGACTTTGCCGTAGCCATCGCCAAACTGCTGGATGACCCAGAGCGGGCAGAGGCCTACGGTCGCCGAGCTCGCCAAGTCGCGGAGGACAAATACGCTTGGGAGCGTCTTACCCCTCAATTAGAGGCCATATACGAGTGGGTAATAAAGGGGAGGAATTAGTGAGAATATTAGTCACCGGCGGGGCCGGATTCATCGGTTCGCACCTGGGGGAGCGTTTGCTAAATCAAGGTCACAAAGTCGCTTGCGTGGATAATTTCGACGACTACTATGACCCCGCACTGAAACGACGCAATTTGGAAGCCGTGCTCGGACATCCCCAGTTCGCCCTGTACGAAGTGGACATTCGGGACAAAAAGGCCCTACAAGCGTGCTTCCGTACCGCGCAACCGGAGGCGGTCATCCACCTGGCGGCTCGACCGGGCGTGCGGGCTTCGGCGGCCCAGCCCCAGGTGTACGTTGAGGTCAACGTCTTGGGTACCGCTAATGTCTTGGAATGTTGCCGCCACGAGGGAGTCTCGCAGGTGTTGTTTGGGTCCTCTTCTTCGGTTTATGGAGGGCGTTCTTCCGTCCCCTTCCGGGAAGAGGACCCGGTAGCCCAACCCCTCTCGCCCTATGCTGCTACTAAGCAGGCCGGGGAGTTGCTCTGCTACACCTACCACCACTTGTACGGCTTAAACGTCACCTGTTTGCGCTTCTTCTCCGTGTATGGGCCGCGGCGGCGGCCGGATATGGCGGTGCACAAGTTTGCCCGGCTCATTGATGCCGGCCAGGAAGTGCCCATCTACGGCGATGGTTCGTCCCGGCGGGACTACACTTACGTGGACGACATCGTGGAGGGGATATTGCGGGCCTTGGAAAAGCCGTTAGAATATGAGATTATCAATTTGGGGGGGGCACGGACGGTCGAGTTGTCCTATTTGATACACCTGTTGGAGGAGAATCTCGGCCGACCGGCTCGCTTGCGTTACCTGTCACCCCAGCCGGGCGAAATGCCCATCACCTACGCCGACATCTCCAAAGCCCGGCGGCTGTTGGACTACAATCCCCAGACGGGCATTGAGGAAGGCATAGCCAGATTTGTAGAGTGGTATCGCAAACGCCAGTGGGCTTAGGGTGTAAAGCGTGAACGTTTCACTTCGGGCAATGGGCCAAGGAGGGCAGGCTTACCAAATAATCGTTCCCAGAAGGAGCAACGACCATGAAGGTACTCATCACCGGAGGTGCTGGTTTTATCGGGGCGCAACTGGCGTTTTATCTGCGGGAGCGCGGCCATGAGGTAATAGTCTTGGACAACCTGGTGCGTCGGGGGAGCGAGTTGAACCTGCCGCTGTTCAAGCGGTGGGGCATTCCCTTCTACCACGGCGACGTGCGCAACGCCGAGGACTTCGTGGCCCTGCCGCGGGACATTGAAGTCATCTGCGAGACCTGTGCCCAACCCTCGGCCATCGCCGGATATGACAATCCCATATTCGACATCACCAACAACACCCTGGGCCTGATGCACACCCTGGAGTTCGCCCGGGAGTGTGGCGCGGCGGTCATCTTTTGGAGCACCAACAAAGTGTACAGCGGGGACCGGGTCAATGCCTTTCCTCGCCGGGAGGCGGAAACGCGCTGGGTGTGGGACCAGGAGGCCATTCAGAGGCAGTACGGCGACCACCTGCCCCCGGGCTTTGATCCCCGGTACGGCTTTTCGGAGGAGTTCTCCATAGACGGCGGCCAGCACAGCATTTACGGCCTGAGCAAGGTCATGGCCGACCTGGCCTGCCAGGAGTATTACGATGCCTTCGGGGTGAAGACGGTGGTGAATAGGTTTTCGTGTCTGGCCGGGGATACCAAAATCGAAACGATGGGGGGGACCCTTCTACTTCGGAACATCCGACAAGGCGAAACCGTACGTACCGCTACCCCCTTAAATAACGGTTGGGCAGATACCTCGACGGGAGCCTTTCGTACTTCCGGAACGGGTAAAACGCTCTGGGAGATACGGACAAAACGAGGGCGGGTTATTAGGGCAACCGGCGATCATTTATTTTATTGCCCTGGGGGCTACAAACCCGTCGAAAAGATAGAGTGTGGGCAACTGGTGGAGGTGCACCCGACAGTGGAGCGCCAGCACTACAGCGAGTTGCCGGATCAAGTGATTCTCTCCCCCCGGGACTTCCAAACCTTGTTCACGAATCCGCAATGGGCCTGGCCGGAGGGAACGGTTGAGCGCTGCCTGCAGGATTTGAAGCGAAGGCACCTCGACCGGATATCCTACCGCCATCCCATGATTTACGTCCTGGCCCGTCTGGTTGGGTATGCATTTGGCGACGGCCATTTGGAACTATACAACACACATCGTTCGGATAATAGCCGCGCAACGGTCCGGGCCACAGTTCGGTTCTATGACAAGGATCCTCTAAATCTCCGGGCCATTCAGGAAGACATCCGCCGGTTGGGCTTTAATTGCGGCGAAATCCGTTCTTCTCGTTCCCCTTCTGAATTTAATGGAAAACCGATTGACGGTTGGTCTACCAGTTTTACTTGTGGTCAGCGGGCTTTCGTAGGTCTAATGTATTTACTTGGTGTACCCCGGGGCCGCAAAGCCGAACAGGCGTACCGGGTACCATCTTGGGTACGCGAAGCGCCGGGGGATGTGAAGGCCGAATTCCTGCGGGGCTTTTTTGGGGCTGAACTTCGTTGTCCTACAATTCGCAATGGAGAACTGTCTTACGTCGCTTACACCCAGAGCAAGCGGGAATCCTTGGCAGATGCGGCCCGCGCATTCAACGAGGACATAGCGACTATGCTGGCAGAATGGGACATCGAAACATCCCAATTCGAAACTTATCGCTACCAGGCCAGTAATGGTGAATGGACTCGCGGCTATGAACTGCGAATCAAGCAAGGTCGGGAGAATATTGCTTGCTTCGCGGAAAAAATCGGCTATGCATATAACCGTGAACGTATGAAGGCCTGTTTCCATATCGCAGAATTTCTCAAAACAGGTCTGCCCATTGCTCACTATGAGGAATGGATAGCAGACATGACCAAAGGCATCTCGCATCCGGACTCAGCAGGCGTTTGGGACTGGGTTGTGGAAAAACGACCCGTGGAAAGGGAACCAGTCTACGATCTCACCGTCCCCGAGACAGAAAATTTCATTGCCAATGGCTTTCACGTCCATAATTGCTTGGCCGGCAAGGGGCAGTTTGGTAAATCGGCGCAGGGCTGGGTAGCCTGGTGGGCCCTGGCCTTTTACTTCGGCCGGCCCCTGAAGTATATCGGGTGGAAGGGCAAACAGGTGCGCGATGTGCTGTTCATCGAGGACATCTGCCGTTTGGTGGAGTTGCAAATGGAGCACCTGGAGGACATCGCCGGAGAGGTGTTCAACATCGGCGGAGGCATGAAGTACACCCTCTCCCTGCGGGAGGCTACTGCCCTGTTGGAGGAGAAATTTGGCCGTTCGGTGCCGGTGGAGTTGGAGCCGGAGCCGCGCAAGGCCGACCAGTGCATTTACATTTCCGACATCCGCAAAGCAGAGAAACTCCTGGGTTGGGCGCCGACCATCGGCATCCCCGAGGGCTACGACCGCATTATCGCCTGGATAAAGGAAAATGAGGCTGCCCTGCGGCAGTTGTACCTAGACTGAAAAGCCGCCCGAAAAAACCTTCACCGCTAAGGCTCTGAAGGAGGCTTTGGATGGCAGCGGAGGAGCGAGGTCGCTGGGCTTCTCGGACGGCGTTTGTGTTCGCCGCCATCGGGTCTGCAGCGGGGTTGGGCAACGCCTGGCGGTTTCCCTACATGGCTTATGCCAACGGCGGTGGGGCGTTCCTAATCCCCTATTTCTTCGCTCTGATTACCGCCGGCATCCCCTTGCTCATCCTGGAGTACGGCATTGGCCAACGGCTGCAGCGAGGGGCTCCGGGGGCCCTGCGGCTGGTCAAAAGGCCCTTCGAGTTCATCGGCTGGTGGGCGCTGATGGTGGGATTCACCATTGTCGCCTACTACGTGGTGGTGATGGGCTGGATTGTGCTGTATATGGGATACTCCCTTAGCCTGGCTTGGGCGGGGAGGGAAGCGGATTTCTTTCAGCAGCAGGTATTGCAGGTCTCCGAGCAGCCCAGGGCCCTGGAGGGGATTTGTTGGCCTATATTCTTGGGATTGGTCGTCTCCTGGGTGTTGATTTACCTGTGCATTTACAAAGGTGTAAGAGGGGTGAGCAAAGTAGTTATGATTACCGTACCCCTGCCGGTAGTGCTGCTGGCCGTCTTGGCCGTGCGGGGCCTTACCCTGCCCGGAGCCGTGGAGGGCCTTAACTACTACTTGGAGCCGGACTTCTCCCGCCTTTTAGACCCTCAGGTCTGGCTGGCGGCCTACGGGCAGATTTTCTTCACCCTGAGTTTAGGCTTCGGCATCATGATTGCCTATGCCAGTTACGAGGACCCCCGCTCGGATGTGAACAACAATGCCTTCCTGACCGCCTTCTCCAACTGTGGCATCAGTTTTCTGGCCGGCTTTGCGGTCTTCTCCGTCCTGGGCTTCATGGCCCAAACGCAGGGCCTTCCCATTGAAAAGGTAGTGGCTTCGGGACCCAGTCTGGCCTTTGTGACCTATCCCAAAGGCATCGCCCTACTGCCGGGCGGAACGGTAGTACAGGCCCTCTTCGGCCTCATATTCTTCCTCATGCTGTTCACCCTGGGCATCGACTCGGCCTTTTCCATTGTCGAGGCCATCAATGTGGGCGTGGAGGACAAGTGGAAGTTGACCCGGACCCACTTGGTCATTTTAGTATGCAGCCTCGGTTTCCTCGGGGGCATCCTGTTCACCACCCGCGCTGGCCTATATTGGCTGGACATCGTAGACCACTATGCCACCCACTTCGGCCTGACCGTAATTGGTCTGCTGGAGTGCCTGCTGATTGGCTGGGTCTATGGTGCGGAAAGGCTACGGCAGTACCTCAACGAGGTTAGCGACATTTCCGTTGGTCTCTGGTGGAGTGTGTGCGTACAAATCCTTACTCCGGCGGTCCTGTTCGTCATTTTGACCCTGCAGTTGAGGAAGGAGTTTCAGGAACCCTACGGCGACTACCCCGCCTGGGCTTTGATAAGCGGCGCCAGCCTGGTCGTTTTGGCCCCACTTATCGGTTGGCTTCTGGCCAGTGCGCGAGGGAAGGAGGCTTAGACGGTGAAACCGCTGGCCATCTTCATGTTGATATTCGGCGCAGTCTTCCTGTATGGGGGCTTAGGTTACTGCATCTATCGTGCCCTCTTAGCCGAGGAGCGGAAGGCAAGACCGGGCGCAGGGGAGGAAGAGCGGTAAAAACCGGTAACCTGAGTAGTTTGACAAGGTCAAATTTTCCGCTTGGTCTGGCCCTCACTCTTAATCCTTCTTAAACCCCCAAGTTCCACTCCCAGCGATTTTCCCCTCCGCGTTGGGCGACGAACTCCCTGGTTTCCTCCCGTCCGTCGGGTGTGCGCACTGTAACCCGGTAATGGCCGAAAACGGCGCGGGCAGTGAAGGTGCCCTGAGCGTCCGTTTGGCCCTTGGTTTTCGTCCACCATTCGCCCTTGATGAGTTCCCTCAGCCGTTCGTAGGCCGGCTTGGGGGACATGTCCCGCCGCAGCCAGCCCGCTGGTGCGCCCTTCCAGGCCCCCTCGTCGGAGAAGTCCCACCAAGTCAGGGCCTCCACCGCCGGGTGAGCGAAAACCAGGGTGTAGAACTGCTCCACCGCTTGGGCCTGTTTTTCCTCGCCTTCCGGGGTAGTTGCACCCCAACGGCGCCCTACTCGCGGTCCGCTCACCAGCGTCGTTTCCGTAAAGTGTAAGGGCAAACCCAAACCGGCGAACCGTTGGCACACCTCCCAAATCCGGCCCAGGGGCCAGATGCCTCCGTGCATGTGGCTCTGAAGGCCCACAGCGTCGAAAAGCAACTTTCCATCCTCCCGCAGAGCATTGAGGATGTTGTAGAAGGCGGGGTCGGTCCGGTAATCGTTGACCAACAATTTCGCCTGGGGATTGGCTTGGCGGGCTGTGCGCAGATGCAGGGCCGTGTACGCTACCGCGCCCAATGAACGGGCGAAGCGGTTCATCTTCGTTGGGAAGCGGCTCAAATCGGTGGGTTCGTTGACCACGTCCCAGAGGTTAATCCGCCCGGCGAAGCGGGAAACGATTTCCCTCACCCTTGCGGTGGAGAGTTGTTGAATCCGTTCCCCCTCATCTGGCAGCCATGCCGGGTCGCCAGCCGGATGATCCCAGGTAAGCGGATGGCCTTTACAAGTGATGCCCTGCTGCTGGCACCACTCCACCACCCGCTCGGTGTACTCGTACCTGGGCTGGCCCTGCTGCGGTTCGTACATTCGCCAATAGAAAGGCAGGGTGGCATAATTGAGCAGGGCGGCGAACCGCTCCCGGTAGGCCTCCTCCTGCGCGGGGTCAGAGATACGCCCCCAGCGGAAGAGGTTACAGCCGAAGAGGAACTCGTGTCGCGTCTGCTCCAAGGTCACCGTTGCGCCGGCCAGCGGCTGACCATCGGCCCGGCGCAGGGTCAAACTCACCTCGCCTTTTCGGTGCTGCTCGATGCGTTCCTGGGCTTGGGCCAGGAGTTTTTCCGTTGGTTCCGCAGTTTGTGCTTCCGCCATTTTCATCACCTCCGGCCAAGTTAGCCTGGCAACCAATCCGCCCAGGCTCCAACCCAGAAATTCCCTTCGTCTCATAGTTTTCCTCCCCCAGTCGGTACTCCCTTTACAGTA
>DTZQ01000636.1 GCA_012961305.1 Armatimonadota bacterium
CCCTCCCCCGCCGGAACCCAGGGGCAGTGTAAGCATCATCACCCGGGAGGAGGAAGAGGCCGAGGCTCCGCCCTGCGAAATGGAACAGGTCTTAGAGGAGGCCCGACGGCGTGCGGAAGCCGAGGAGGAAGCAACCTGGCGAACCCCGAGGCGGGAGAAAGAACCGGAAACCTCCCCCCAGGAAACGCCCCCGGAGGAAACTCCCCCGGCAGGGGAGAAACCTGCCGAATCCCCAGGGGAAACTCCTCCCCAGTTACCAACCGAAAAGCAGGCCCGGGAGGAGGCTCCTTCCCCTGCCCAGCCGGAACGAGAGCCCCGGGAAGTGATGGCCCCGGAACAGGCGCGGGCGGAAACCTTCGCCGAGGCGGCGCGCCGAGCGGAGGAAGCCCGCCGGGAAGCCGAGGAGCGCATTGCGGCTGCTCGCCGGGCGACTGCCCTTCTCCTGCAGCAATCCCATCCCGCAACCCCACTGGCGGCTCCCAAGGAAGCGGTTTCCCCTCCTTCCACTCCTCCCGAAACCTCGACCAGACCGGCGGAGGAAGAAACAACTTCTCCCTCCCTTGCCCAACCCACTGAAACTCGCACGACCGGTTCCGCTTCCCTGTTCCGGGTCCAGACCGGCGTGTTCCGCCAGAAGGAGAATGCGGAGGCGCAGGCAGCCAAACTGCGAAAAAGCGGCTATCAACCCTTGATTCGTCCCCTCACTCAGGAGGGCGAAACGTTTTACCAGGTGCAGGTGGGGGCCTTCACCGACCGCGCCCGCGCAGAACAATTACGTCAGCAGTTGGAAAGTCAGGGTTTTGAAGGCTACATCAAAACCGAGTGACTCGCCCTATGAAAGTGCTCATAGTTGGTTCCGGGGGACGGGAACATGCGCTGGCGTGGAAATTAGCGCAGAGTCCGGCCATTACCCAACTTTATGCCCTGCCGGGTAATGCGGGTATCGCTCAACAGGCGAGGTGCGTCCCAGGGGACGTGGAAAATTTGGAAGGCCTCGCCGCTTTTGCTCAGCGGGAGGGCATTGACCTGACCGTCGTGGGCCCGGAGGCTCCTCTCATAGCCGGTCTGGCCGATGTATTGGCCGCCCGTGGTTTGGCGGTGTTCGGGCCTACGGCTGAGGCCGCAATCATCGAAGGTAGCAAGGTCTTTGCCAAGCATCTCTTCCGCAAGTACGGCATCCCCACGGCCCAATTTGAGACCTTTGATGACCCGGCCGAAGCAGAAGCCTATCTGCGCCGTCAGGGGGCTCCCATCGTGGTGAAGGCCGACGGCTTAGCAGCGGGCAAAGGTTCCATCGTTTGTCGGGATTTGGAAACCGCTTTCCGAGCCGTAGACCAAATCATGCGCGAACGGATTTTCGGCGACGCCGGCCGGCAGGTGGTCATCGAAGAGTGCCTCACCGGGCAGGAAGCCTCCATTAAGGTGTTCACCGATGGGGAAACCGTAGTGCCCCTGGTGCCTTCCCAGGACCACAAGCCCGTTTACGACAACGACGAGGGGCCCAACACCGGCGGTATGGGCTGCTATTCTCCCGTGCCGGCCGTGTCGGAAGAGTTGTTCACCACCATCGTGGAGACCATCCTCAAACCCACGGTGTGGGCCCTGGCAGAGGAGGGACGGCCCTATCGGGGAGTGCTCTACGGGGGGCTCATCCTGACTGCGGAGGGGCCCAAAGTGCTGGAGTACAACTGCCGCTTCGGGGACCCCGAGACTCAGGTTGTCCTGCCGCGCCTGGAGGGCGACCTGCTGGAGATTCTGCAGGCTACGGTCGAAGGGCGGCTTAACGAGGTGGAGGTGCGGTGGTCGGAGCGCAAGGCCGTATGTGTCGTCATGGCCTCCGGGGGCTATCCCGGCCCCTACGAGAAGGGGAAGGTCATCACCGGGCTGGACCAGGTGGCCCAACTGGAGGATGTAGTGGTCTTCCACGCCGGCACGGCCCGGCGCGAGGGGGAATGGGTGACCAACGGCGGGCGGGTGTTGGGAGTGACGGCGATGGGCGACGATTTCCCTTCGACCATTGAACGGGCCTACGCGGCCGTGCGCCGCATCCACTTCGAGGGCGTTCACTTCCGCCGCGACATCGCCCGTCGCGCCCTGCAGGCAGTAGTTAGAGAATAGGAGGGCCAGGACCGGTTGGAGCGCGGAGGACTTGCCCGCTGTCTCAGCGCGGTCAAATCGCTCGCGGGGGTGGGCGTCCGCTCCCCAAAGCAGCACCAACAAAACGGAGACTTCTATACTTGGATGGTTATATGTATTTCGTCCTGATGGTCGGGGGGGTGGGCACGCGGCTGTGGCCTCTGAGCCGCCGGGCCTGCCCCAAGCAGTTCCAACCGCTCACCGGCGAGAGAAGCCTCCTGCAGCAGACGTATGACCTGCTGACCCCGCTGGTGGAGCCAGAGGACATCTACGTCTGCACGCTGGCGGAATATCGAAGGGCCATCGCCCGGCAGTTGCCAGACATCCCGCCAGAGAACTACCTTTTGGAACCGCAGGCCCGCGACACCGC
>DTZQ01000637.1 GCA_012961305.1 Armatimonadota bacterium
AGAATTGGCTAAAATCAAGACTAAAATTCTAGAAGGACTGGAATTCTCCCCTTTCTTCCCCCCGCGTGCGGGGGGATAGAGGGGGGGCATCCTGCATCTGCAACTGCCCAATCCTCAAACGAACTTAAAGCCCGGCGGTATTAAGGTTAACCTTGTCGAGCTAATGGCTCAATTCCCCAGTTCGTCAACACGTCAATTGTACCACATCTGACCCTTGTGGGCAACTCTTGCTTTTGCCGGGGAGGTGTGATATACTTAGAGATGCACAGTTAGCCATGGCACTACCCGGAAAACTGGCACCCACAACCTTCCACTCCTCCCCAATCCTCCCTGCTTGGGGAGAGGGTGGGGTCGGATAGCGGATGGCAGGGGGCCTCGGAGGGCCAGGGACTATCCTTTGTCGCCCCTGTCGCTGCGCTAACGAAGCCTGAGGAGGGGAAATTGAGCACACCTTCTACATCGCGGGCGTTTCGGGGAGTGGTTTCTGGAGCAACGGGCAGGGCAGTTCTGGTCGGAGCGGGGCTGTGCCTGTTCATCAGTGTCGCGGAGCCTTATTCTGCCCTGGTGAACTTCTCCACTGGGTTCTGCGCCGATTTCATCACTGCCGCCGCGCTGGTACTTTTCTTCCTGCTGGTAGGCGGGGGCAACGCACTAATGCATCGGCTGCGGCCGGCCTGGGCGCTGACCACCTCCGAACTCATCGTGGTTTTCTGCATGATGATTGTGGCCTGTGCCATCCCGACCTGGGGCCTGACGGCCAACCTCCTGCCCATCCTCAGCGGCGTGTTCTACTACGCCAAGCCGTCCAACGAATGGGCAACGCTGATTCACCCCCATCTGCCCGAATGGATTGTCCCGCGGGAGGAACTGCTGCACCGTTACTTCTTTGAGGGCCTGCCCAAGGGCGAGAATCCCTGGCCCTACATTGCCCAGTGGACGCGGCCACTGCTCTGCTGGAGTGCGTTCCTGCTGATGCTTTACTTGGTGATGATTTGCCTGATGGTTCTCATTCGGCGACAGTGGGTGAACAATGAGCGGCTGCTGTTTCCGCTGAACGTGGTGCCTTTGGAAATGGTAGGGACGGAGGGGCGACGCGACTGGCCCGGCCGGGCGTTTTTCACTCACAAACTAATGTGGTTGGGGTTCGCCGTGGCCTTTCTGCTGAACACCTGGAACGGCTTCGCCCATTACATCCCCTTCCTCTCCCGGCTAAACCTGACCGCCAGTTACTCCATTTTTCGGGGTACGACCTGGACGGGGCTGGTACTCAGTTTCCCGGTGGTGGGGTTCGTCTATTTCATCAACACCGATGTGGCTTTCAGCGTGTGGTTTTTCCACTTGGTGGACCGCGGAATTAACGGTTTTATGGGCATCACCGGGTATCAGGGCATTAAGGGGAAAATCGAGGTGTTCTGCGACACAGTGCCCATTATCTCCCACGCCAGCATGGGGGCCATGATTGCCCTGGTGCTGTTTACCCTATACGGGGCGCGGCGACACCTTCAGAGCGTATTCCGCAAAGCCCTGCACGGTGACCCGACGGTGGACGATGGAGAGGAACCCCTGTCCTACCGTGGGGCGGTGTGGGGAGTGATTTTAGGAGTGCTATTCCTCACTGGTTGGCTGCGGGCCAGTGGCATGCCGGTGTGGATGGCCCTGCTGTTTCAATTCGGCATGTTCGTCATTTACCTGGGCCTGACCCGCATCATTGCGGAGGGCGGATTTGGTTTCTGCCGGGCCGAGTGCATTCCGCCGATTTTCGTGCTGCACGGGGTGCCGGCCCACTGGTTTTCGCCCGCCGCCATCGTGGCTTTGGGCCCCACTTATGCCTACGCTGCTGACATTCGCACTATCGTGATGACTTCGGCCCTGCATGGGTTCAAATTGGCAGAGGCCACCCACACCCGCTTGCGGGGACTGTTTTGGCCGCTCATGCTGGCTTGCGCCCTGGCCTTAGGGGGGTCGCTGGTGGCCACGCTGTACTATGCCTACACCAAAGGCGGGGCGACCTTCCAGGACCACGGCTGGTTTTTCAATGGTATGCCCACCGTCGCCAGTTGGAAAGTGGTGGAGGAGAAACTGAGGGACCTGCCGGAGTGGTCGAACAGCCTGGCCCGCTGGTGGGCGACTGGTTTCGGTGCCGCTCTGATGTTTTTCCTGCTGTTCATGCGCCAGCGGTTCCTCTGGTGGCCGCTGCATTACCTCGGTATGCCCATCGCCGGAACCTACGTGGTGCGGCAAATCTGGTTCAGCGTGCTCTTAGGTTGGGCAGTAAAGGGGCTCATCCTCAAGTACGGCGGCATTCGCCTGTTTCGGCGTTTGAAGCCGCTGTTTCTGGGGTTCATCATGGGCCAACTCATGTGCGCTTTCGTGTGGGCGGTGGTGGCTTTCGCCACCGGCGAGCGAACGAGCATGGGGATTTGGATTGGCGTGCCCTAATCCTATCCGTTCTCTTCCGCGCGAGTCGCGTTACGGAGGAAGAGAAGATGATTGAGATTCAACCTCTCTCCCAAATAGACGCGAAGGTGAGCGTGCCCGGCTCGAAAAGCATTACCAATCGGGCCCTGCTGTTGGCCGCGCTGGCTGAGGGGCGTTCGGTGCTGCGCCGGGCCCTGTTCAGCGACGACACGCACTACCTGGCAGCAGCCCTGCGGAAACTGGGGGTGCGGGTGGAGGAGCAGGAGGAGACCAACACTTTCGAGGTCTGGGGTACGGGAGGAAAAATTCCCGCGAGGGAGGCGGAGTTGTTCGTGGGCAATGCGGGCACGGCCATGCGGTTCTTGGTCAGTTACGTGGCTTTGGGGCAAGGGCGGTTTGTCTTGGACGGCGTGCCGCGAATGCGAGAACGGCCCATCCAGCCGCTCCTGGACGGACTCCAGCAGTTGGGGGTGAGGGCCTACTCCCGCGCGGGAACCGGCAGCCCGCCGGTGGTGGTGGAAACACAGGGACTGCGCGGCGGCCAGGCCCGTCTGGCCGGACACGAAAGCAGCCAATATTTCAGTGCCCTGCTGATGGTCGGGCCGTACATGAGGGAGGGACTGGTCCTCGAGGTGGAGGGCGAACTGGTGTCCAAGCCGTTCGTGGATTTAACCATAGCCGTCATGGCCGATTTTGGGGTTGAGGTGGACAAAGAGGGCTACCGGCGGTTCACGGTGGCTGAAGGGCAGAAATACCGGGCCCAGGAGTATTTCGTGGAGCCGGATGCGACCAATGCTTCCTATTTCTTCGCCGCGGCGGCGGTGACCGGCGGGCGGGTACGGGTGGAGGGCCTGAGCATCGACTCGGCCCAGGGCGATGTGCGCTTCGTAGATGTGCTGGCCCAGATGGGCTGTGAAATTGGGTGCGGCCCTAACTTCTTAGAAGTGCAGGGGCCGAAACAACTGGAGGGGGTAGAGGTAGATTTGAACGCCATGTCCGACCTGACCCAGACCTTAGCCGCCATTGCTCCCTTCGCCCGCCAGCCGGTGAGCATTCGCAACGTGGCCCACATCCGCCTCCAGGAAACCGACCGCCTTCGCGCCCTGGCCACGGAACTGCGGCGGTTGGGAGTGCGGGTGAAGGAGTGGAAGGATGGCCTGACTATTTACCCTTCGCAGGTGCAGCCGGCAGAAGTGGAGACCTACGACGACCATCGGATGGCCATGAGTTTCGCGGTTACGGGCCTGAAGGTGCCGGGCCTCAAAATCAAGAACCCGGAATGCGTAAGCAAGACCTTTCCCGACTTCTGGGAACGCTTTGTCCAGTTGGGAGGAGGGTAACTTAGTATCCAGTGAAAGTACCCCATTTTGCCCGAAAAGGCGACTGGTTCCTCTGGGGAATCCTCCTAAGCCTGTTAGCGGTCGCCGGGCAGGCCCGCTCCCTCCCTCAGGAGGTCTCCCGTGAGCGATTGGAAAGCCACGTGCGCGCCCTGTCGCGGTTGGCCTCCCGGGTGCCAGGGTATCCGGGGCACGAGGCGGCCACTACCTACATTCGGCGCGAGTTCCAAGTCTGGGGCCTGCGAAACGTAAGGTGGGCCGACCTCGAGGTGGCCGTGCCGGTGGACGAAGGGGCCTGGCTTTTCGTGGGCGAGGCCACGTCCATTCGCCTCTACTGCCTCTGGCCCAACCTGGTGCGCACCCCTACCCTGCCCCCAGCGGGCCTCACCGGCCCCCTCTTGGACGGAAGGGCCCAGGGGAAACGCGGAGGAGGCCTGGCGAGTTCCCGCAGGCTCCGGACGGGCCTTTCGCCCTTAGAAGGTCTCGCCGGGCGGGAAATCGAGGGCAGCATCGTCCTCTTGGACTTCAACTGTGGGCAACGGTGGCTCGAATTGGCCAACCTCGGAGCCAAGGCCCTCATTTTCGTTGAACCGGCCACCACCTGGCGCGGCGAGGCGGAGCAGAAGTTTCTGGACGTGCCGCTGAACGTGCCCCGGTTCTACCTAACCAGAGCCGGCTTCCGCCGTCTCCAGGAGGCCCTCCAGCAGCAAGAGGGGCCGGCGACCGTGCGCTTACTCGCCCGCATGCCCTGGCGAAGGGTGAAAGCGACCAACGTATGGGGCTACGTGCGGGGCACTCACGCGGTGCGGCGGCGGGAGGTGATTTGCCTGCAAGCCTATTACGATTCCATGTCCGTCGTGCCCGCCCGCGCGCCGGGGGCGGAAAGTGCCTGTGGCATTGCCGCGCTGTTGGAGTTGGCCCGACTGTTCTCCCGCTATCCGCCCCAGCGCACCGTCCTGTTCTTGGCCACTACTGCCCATCACCTGAACAACGAGGGCCTGCGGCAGTGGTTGGAGCAACACCTTGCCGGGGGGCAGGAAGGGGAGGAAACCGGCCGGGAAAGGGTACGGGTGGACTTCCTGGCGGCCCTGGATTTGTCCTCGCACGGGACGCAATTGGGAGCGTTTGGGGTTCTGGGGCCCCAGGCCCTGCCGCGGGTAACGGGCACTATTAACCTGCATCTCACCCCCTATGGGCGCAACTTCGCGGCCATAGGACGGGCGGTCGCCGCGGAACTGGGCCTCGACCCGGAGCGGGCCTTCATTGATGGCCTCACTCCGCCCGGCGGCAAGCCGAGCGATTCCTTCATTCCCGGCCGCATCGCTCTGGACTCCGTGGCCGCGCTGACCAAGGGCCTGACCAGTCTGGGCCTCGTCACCACCAATGACGGACGCTGGCTGGTGGATACACCGTTGGACACTGCGGAGAGGGTGAACTTCGCCCAGTTAACCCAGCAGGTACGAGTGTTAGCCGGCCTGTTCGACCGGGCGTTGAACGCCGAGGAATTGCTGGTGGACACGGAGGTGACCATCAATGACGAAACGGCCACTCTAAAGGGCAAGGTCGTGTATTTCAACCCCCGCGAGAACTTCGTCCCCGCCGAGCCCATCCCCGGCGCGTTGGCCCTGTTCCAGTACGGCCGGCCCAAAACTATGATGGGCGTGCGGGGGATTACCATCGCCCTCACCGATGAGGAGGGGCGCTACGAACTGGTAGAGACCCTGCGCCGGACGGGAACGGTGCAGGCCTTCAAATTGGACGATACGCCCCTGGGGGGAGAGGGGGCGGGAGAGATAATTTACGCGCCGGACCGGGGAGTGCACGGCGACCAGGCCTTTCCCATGCAGGTTCGACTCGACGCCAGGGAGAAGGAGCACACCATCGTCTTGTTCCCCTGCCTAACTACCGGCCTGTTTGAACTGGTGGACCCCCAGTACCTGCGCCGCCTGGACCGGTTGACCGTGCTCAATGCGGCCGATGCCGTGCCGGTGGAGTACGGCTTTTACATTCGCGAAGGGCTGGCCTGGACTTCCCTGACCGAGCCCGTGGCGGCGGTGTTCCTCAAGCCCGGCGAGCGGTTTAAGGTGCTGGCAGAATCGGGCTTCTTGGGCAAACGAATGCTGCTGCTCAACGCTCCTGATGCGACCACCAAACGCCGGGCGGAGGGGCTGGGCTATGCTTTGGAAACCTCCCAGCCGCTCACCCTGACCCCTTACTGCGCGGCGCGGGACATGTTCCAGTTGGACGAGTACCGACTGCGCAACCTGCACACTTTTGGCATCGCCAACGACCGGGTGGAGGCCATCCATCGGCAGGCGGGGGAACGGCTGCGTCAGGCCGCAGAAGCCCGTCGGCAGCGCCAATGGAGCCGGTTCGTTACCCTCAGCCGGGAAGCCCT
>DTZQ01000638.1 GCA_012961305.1 Armatimonadota bacterium
GACCTCACTGCGGCTGGTCAGTATCGGGCGGCCCTGCGGGTGCTGCATCGCATTGTTACCCTCTCTCCGGACGCGCCGGAGGCAGAGGTAGCCCTGCTGCAGGCAGGACAGATTTACTTAGAGAAACTGTCCCAGCCGGCAGAAGCGCGGCGGATTTTCCGGGCCTTTTGCCAGCGGTATCCGTACAGCGAGTGGCGCTCGCAGGCTGTCTTCTGGGAACACCAAGCGGCCGCGCAAATGGCCGAATCGAGGAGGTAAAAATGTTTGGCCCTTTGGAGACCCTGATAGGATTGGTGAGTTTGGGCGTATGGATTTGGGCGCTGGTGGATTGCCTGCAGCGGCGGTTCCGCGAACCCCTGACCAAACTCATCTGGGTACTGGTGATTCTGTTTGGCTATCTACTGGGCGCGTTGATTTACCTTGCTCTGGGCCGCAACCAGGGCCTACGGTAAGGAGAGGCCTATGGAATGGATGCCTACTCTAGAGTAGCCCCGGATTTCAATCCGGGGGCCTTTTTCGGGCCCAACGTTTACCTTAACCAATTAAGGATGGGATGGGGTCAAATAGGGAACGAGGCTAAAAGCGATGATTCCCGTTACCCTACGGCTGCGCAATTTTCTCAGTTACGGCGAGGATGTGCCGGCGCTGGATTTTACCCAGTTCCACGTAGCCTGCCTTTCCGGGCCCAATGGACACGGCAAGTCGGCGCTCTTGGATGCCATCACTTGGGCCCTGTGGGGCGAGGCCCGTAAAGCCCCTGGCGAGCGCAAGCCCGATGATGGCCTGCTGCGCCTCGGGGCCCGGGAAATGCAGGTCGAGTTCGTGTTCGATTTAGAGGGCGACCGTTACCGCGTGTTGCGCCAGTACCGCCGGGGCAAATCCGGAGGGAGGACGGTGCTGGAGTTCCAGGTCTACGACCCTGCGACCGACACCTATCAAACCCTCACCCAGCCCAACCTCACCGCCACCCAGCGGAAAATCGTCGAAACCCTGCGCATGGACTACGAAACCTTCGTCAACTCCGCCTTCATCCAGCAGGGCCGGGCCGATGCCTTCACCCAGAAGAGTGCGCGGGAGCGGAAGGCCATCTTGAGCGAAATCTTGGGCCTCTCCCGCTACGACGAACTGGCCGAGCGGGCGCGAGCCCATCGGTTAGCGGCGGAACGGGATGCTCAAGGGGCCCAAGCCCATTGCGACGAGTTGGCAGCCGAGTTGGAACATCTCCCGGAGTACCGGCGGCAGTTGGAGGAATTGAAGGCCCGTCTGGAAACTTTGACTGCGGACTTAGCGGCGCTGGAGGAACGCTCAGAAGCCCTGCGCACCCAGCGGCAGGAGTTGCGGGAAAAACAGCGGCAGGCGGAAGGATTGGCCCAAACTCTGGCTCGTCTCGACCGAAACATTGCCGAGGCCCAGGAACAAGTCACCCAACGGCGGGCGGAAGTAGAGCGGTATCGGAAAATCCTGGCCCAGCGGGAGGAAGTGGCCGCGCAGGCCCGACGCCTGGCCTCGCTGCAGGCCCAACGGCAGCGGGCAGAGAGGTTACTGCAAAGGTTGCGCCACTTGGAAGCGGAACGCAGCCGATGGCAGCGGGAAGTGGACGCCGCCCGCAGCGAATTGGAAAAGGCCCGCCAGGGTTTGAAAGTACAGTACCGTCAAGCGCGACAGACCCTGGAGGAAGCGGAAAAAGTGCTGGCCCAGGCGGGGGAAATCGAGGCCCAGTTGGCCCAATTGCAGCAGGCACGGGAGGAGGAGGAGCGTTGGGAGAGTCTGCGCCAGGAGGCCGAAGCCCTGGAGCAGCGCGAACGGGCCTTGCAGCAGGAAATTGACGCCGCCCGCAACGAGGTCGAAGTGGAAGTGCGCACCCTTCGCCAGCGGGTACAGGAACTGCAAGGGTTGGCCGCCGAATTGCCCCCGCGCCGGCAGCAATTAGAGCAAGCCCGGGCAGCCCTGGCCGAGGCTGAACAGGCGGCTCAGGAGCAGGAAACTTGGCAGCGGCGGTTGAACGCCCTGCAGGTACGCATTGAGACCCTCAAAACCCAACGCGACCGCCTGAAGGAGGAAATCCGCAGCGTGGAGGAGCGGCAGGCATTGGTGGCCCGGGGGGACACGACGGACTGTCCCCTCTGTGGCTCCCACCTGGGCCCAGCGGGGATGGAACGCCTGCGGGCTCACTTCGCGGAGGAAATTCAGACCCGTACCGCGCAAATCAGGAGTATTAACCGCGAGGGGAAGGAGTTGGTGGCACAACGCAAGGAAATACAGGCGCGGCTGACCGCTCTGGCCACGCTGAAGGAACAGTTGCCCCAACGCCAGCGGGCCGTGGTGGCAGCGGAGCAGGCCCTGCGGGAGGCCGAGGAGGCCCGGGCGGAACTGGGCCCAGGGCAGCAAAGGCTGGCGGAGGCCGAGAAGTCCCTGCGTACCCACGCCTACGCCCCGGAGAAAGTGCGGGAGCGGGATGAGTTGCAGGCCCGCCGCTTGGAGTTGGGCTACGACCCCGAAGCCCACCGTCGGGCCCGGGAGCGCGTGCGGCAACTTCAGCCCTACGAGCGGGAACAGGCCCGCTTGGAAACTGCCCGGGCCCAGTGGGAGCGGGCACAGGCCGAATTGCCTGCCCTGGAACGCCAACTAACGGAAATCGAAACCGCCCTGGCAGAGAACCGCTACGCCGAAGAAGCCCAGCAAAAACTGAGGGAAGTAGAAGCCCAAATCGCGGCTACTCCCTATGACGAGGAAGCGGTACGGCAGTTGGACGCAGAACTGGAAGCCCTGCAGGACGTACCGCGCCGTCAGGCTTTGGTGGAGGAGGCGAGGCAACGCCTGGGCCCGACCGAGGAAGCCCTGGCCAAGTTGGAGCAAACCCTCAAAGAACGGCAGCAGGAGCGGGAGACCACCGCCGCGGAGGAAGAAGGTCTGTGGGCAGAGGTGAAGGCCCTGCCGGAGGTGGAACGGCAGTTGCAGGAGACCGAGCAGAAGTTGCACGCCGCGCAGCAGACCCGGGATGACTTGCTCCAAGAGCGGGGTCGAGTGCAAAACCAGGTGGAACGCTGTGCCCAGAGGGAAGAGGAACTTGCCGCGGCCAAGAAGAAGTTACAGCAGGCCCAGCGGGAGCAGGAAGTTTACCACCAGTTGACGGTGGCCTTCGGCAAGGACGGCATTCAGGCCCTCATCATCGAAAACGCTGTGCCGGAAATTGAGGAAAAGGCCAATGAAATTCTGGGCCAGTTGACCAACCACCGGACTCACATCACCATCGAACCCCTCCGCGACCTCAAGAGTGGGGGAGTGAAGGAGACCCTGGACATCCACATCAGCGACGAACTGGGGACGCGAAGTTACGAACTCTACTCGGGTGGGGAGCGATTCCGGGTGGACTTTGCCCTGCGCCTGGCTCTCTCCCACCTGTTGGCCCGGCGGGCCGGGACGAAGTTGCGCACCCTGGTCATTGACGAGGGCTTTGGCACCCAGGACAGTGAGGGGTTAGAGCAACTGGTCGAGGCCATTCAGGCGGTCAGCCGCGAGTTCGACAAAATCCTGGTGGTCACCCACTTGGAATCGCTGAAAAACTCCTTCCCCACCCGCATCGAGGTGCGCAAACATCCCGAACACGGCTCCCGGTTTGAGATAATGTAACCCTTACGCCTTACACCCTCACCCACTTGCCCCTCCGCGCCGATTCGTAAACGGCCGCCACAATGGCCACCGACTTGCGTCCTTCGGGGCCGTCCACCTGTACCGGCGTGCCCTGGGTGACGGCCCGCACCACGTCTTCGATGATGTTTCGCGGCAAGTTCGGGTCGGGAGGGAACTCGTCTAAGGAGACCTTCTCTTCGCCTTTTACTTCGTAGCGGGCGAGTTTGTTGTCCTGCCACACCAGGGTGCCCTGGTGGCCGCTAATTTCGATGACTGAACCCAAGGAGGGGTAATTGGCGGTCGTGGTCTGCACGCAACCCCAGGCACCGCTGGCGAAGTTAAGCAGGGCCTGGGTCAGGTCCTCCGTTTCAATGTCGTGGGCGACGTGGGCACAGCGGCCAAACACCGCCTCGACCGGCCCTAAGAACCACTGGAGCAAGTCCACGTAGTGCACCCCTTGATTGGCCATGGAACCGCCTTCCGTTTCCCGGCGGCTGCGCCAGCCCGGCGGCCACCCGCCCTCGTAGTAGGACTGCTCCCGATACCACTTCATCCGCAAGTCGCCCAGGAAAATTCGCCCCAAACGACCGCTTTGCACGACTTGCCGGATTTGGTGATTGAGGGGGTTGTAGCGGCTGCCGAAATCCACGGCCAGAACCACCCCGGCCTGCTCCGCCGCAGCAATTAACCGGTCGCATTTCTCCACTACCAAGTCCATGGGCTTAGTGACGAAGGTGTGCTTGCCTGCCTCTACGGCTGGCAAAGCCAGGTCCGCATGGGTGCCGCTGGGGGTGAAAATGCCCACCGCGTCCACATCCTCCCGGGCCAGCAGTTCCTCGTAATCTGTGGTCCAGGCGCAGTTCTGCTCTTCGGCGAAAGTTCGGGCCACCTCCTCCCGCAAATCACACACGCAGACCAGTTCCGCCCCTGCGGTCTCTTTTACCATCCGGGCCCGACTGCGCCCCACCCCCAAGCCGACGATGCCGAAACGTACCGGCGGAGTGGTATTCATTCTCTCCTCCCTTCACAAATACCTTTCCAGCAGGGCTTTGGCCTTGAGGACCCCTTCATGGTCGCCGCCGGGGCCCTCGAACTCGATGCCGAAATGGCCCGTGTACCCTGCTTCTTGCAGAATGCGCACACACCGACCGATGTCAATGGTCGTTTCCTCACCCCTTTCGTCGAACTCGAACATTTTGGCGTGCACCGCCCGGGCGTAGGGGGCAATTTTCTCCAGCGCGGCGTAGCGGTCCACCTCTGGCGGGAAGTTGCCGAAATCGGGCAGAGTGCCCAGCCAGGGATTGTCCACCTCCCTTAGGATGCGCAGGATGTTGTCAGGGTAGGCGGAAATGCCGCCGTGGTTCTCAATGAGAATGTAAATCCCGGCCTGTTCTCCGGCTTCTGCCAGCGCGGCGAAGGATTCGCTGCACCGCTGCAGCAGGTCCTCCGTGACCGGCTCGCCGTGCCCGCCGGTGTTCGCCCGGATGGCGTTACAGCCCAACGTGGCCGCCACCTCGAACCAGCGCCGGTGGTTCTCCACCGCCCGCCGCCGCTCGGTCGGGTCAGGGGCACTCAGGTTGCCCTGGCGGTCAATGGCAATGTTGAGCATTTTCACCCCTTCTCCCTCGGCGATGCGGACGAGTTCCTTCAGATACGCCTCCTCCGTGGAGGGGAAAAAGGGCTCATTCAACTCAATGGCCATAATGCCGAACTCCTCCCGAGCCACGCGGGGGAAGTCGGCCAGTTGCAGGGGGTTCTCCACCCGGCGGAACCGTCGGTTCAGGCTCCACCCGGCCAGGGAAATGGGTTTCATTTTAGCCTCCTCATGAACCTTCAGCGGTCAGCCCACAGGCACAGAATTCAAGCCTGCAGACCCAGGTGTGGGCTTCAGCCCACCCTCGCGGCTATTTAGATATATTATGCCCCCTGGCGCTCGTCTTGTCAACGACTTTCGGACCGGAAGCGCCTTTCCCCTTTGAGCGCTCCAAGGAGGAATCGCCCCCACGAAGGCGAATACCCATCCAGCAGCGAGCATCCAGCCTGGAAAGGATTTTCTCATGAACTTCGGTTGTTTGGCTTGCATTTCAACCCTCTGGGTCGGAGTACCCACGGAGGCCCTGCCGCCGTTTACCCTCACCGTTCGCGATGAGGTGGGCATGGGGTTCGCCGGCTGGGTCACGGGTGGCTGGCCGTTCGCGGCCGGGGTGCTGACTGATTTCGCCTCCTTGCGCCTGTTCGCCGAGGGGGGAACACCCGTGCCGGTGCAACTGCGCCCTTTGGCCCGCTGGCGGGACGGAAGTTGGCGGTGGGTGGCGGCGACCTTTCCGGTGCGCCTGCCGCCCGGCGGAAAACGCACCTTCACCGTGCGCATCGACCCCACAGCACCAGTGCCAGATTTCCCTGGTCCCCTAACGGTGCGGGAAGAAGCGGGGGCAGTGCTGGTGGACACTGGGCCCTTGCAACTGCGCTTGGACCGCCAAAATCCGTCTGGCTCTCGCCTCACGGTGCAGGGGGTGACCTTTCCCTGGCCAGTGACCATTATTCGCGCCGACACCGGCGAGTACCGCAGCGACCGGGCTGCCCCGGACGAGGTAGCGGTGGAGGCAAAGGGGCCGCTGATGGCCGAAGTGCGCTGGGGGACCTGGCTTTTAGGGCCGGCCGGGGAGCGGCACTGGCGCGTTATCATGCGGGTTCAGGCGTTCGCCGGCGCCGCCGAATTGCACCTCTTGCACACGGTCCAACTGTTGGCCGGGCCCGACCTGTTGCGCCTGTCCGAAATAGCCCTGGAGTTCCCCGGGCCGGAGGGCCTAACTGCGGCCCAGGTTGAAGGTGGGCCGGGAGTTCCTCCGCCGCTGCGCCTGTTTCCGGGCCCGGAGGGATACACCCTCACCGGCGAAGGTTGGTCCCGAAACCTCGGGCCTCGGCCCCGGGGAGCCCTGGCCTGGACGAGTGGAGAGGTGTGGGCCCTGCTCTGCACTCGGCATTTCTGGCCCCAGGGGCCCAAGGGGGCAGTTTTCTCGCCTCAGGCCGCCCGACTACAACTGCTGAGCGCGGAAACTGAACCCTTTCCCTTCGGGCGCACCCGGGCCAAAAGTCATGAGTTGCGTCTAACTTTCCACCCGGTCGCTGCTGCTCCGCCCCTTACAGAGGAGGCCTCCCAGTGGGAAACGCCACCCTTGCCCCTTGTGGCTCCCGCCTATCTGTGTGCCACGGAGGCGTTGGGGGTGCTCTCGCCGGTGGACCCCACCTTTTGGCCGGAGTTCGAGGAGGCAGTGGCCGGGGCTTTCGACCGTTGGCGGCGGGAGGCAGAAACGGATGCGGCCTACTACGGCCTGATGAACTACGGCGACGCGCCGCTGGCCCCAGGGGCCTATGGGCACACCGGCGTGGCCTACGTGGACCAGGAGTATGACCTGACCCATGCCCTGCTGCAACTGTACGCCCGCAGCGGCGACCGCCGGGCCTTCGACTGGGGCGCGGCCGCGGCGCGGCATTTTATGGACGTGGACGTGAACCAGGTCACCGGGGAACCGCGTTACCACGGCTACCGCGCGGGTTGTGAGACCCATCAGGCAGTCACCACGGGGTTGGAGTGGGGCCACGTTTTCCTCGACGGATTGGTGGACTTCTACTACTTGACCGGCGACCGCCGGGCGCTGGAGATAGCCCGTCGCATTGGCGAGGTGTGCTGTCGGCTGGGGGAAGGGGAGGGCTACGGCCCCCGCCGGGCGGTCTTTCGGTACGCGGAACGAAATCTGGGCTGGCCACTGCTGAGCCTAATGCGGATTTATGAAGCGACGCTGGACGAAAAATACCGCCGGGCGGCCGCGGTCATCGTCGCCTATTTGAACCACTACGCCGAAGACCCCCGGGAGGAACTCCGGCACGGTACTTGGTGGCGCTCCTGGATGATTGACGGCTGCAAGCCTTTCATGACCGGCCTGCTCCACGAGGGACTGGACAAGTACCATGAACTTACGGACGACGAGGCCACGAAGCGGAGCATTTTGACCAGTTTGGACTGGCTCATTGCCCACATGTGGAGTTCGGAGCGGGAGACCTTCCTCTACGAGTTCAACGCCTACAACCCCGGCCACCGCGACGTGTATCCCACCCACTTGAACCTGCTTGTGGCTCACGCTTTTGGCTACGGCTATCGCATTTCCGGGGAGGAAAAGTACTTGGAAGTGGGACTGCGGGCCCTGCGGCGGGCAGTGGGGGAGATGGTTGAACCCTCGCGTTACGGGAAGGAGTTTGCCCAGGCCCTCCGCAGTACGCCCCAGTTCGTAGGGCATCTCTACCGGGCCCGGGAGACGTTCCGCTGGCCGCCTCCTCCTAAGCCCCTTCCTCCGAAGGAAGTTACACCTCCCCAACCTGCTCCGCCCGTTCGTCCTCCCGCTGAACCGTTCCTGCGGCTGACCTTCGATGATGCTTCCCTCTACGGGGTGGAGGGTCGGGCCTACCGCGACCCGGAGGCTGGCCCGCCTCCGACTGCACAGCCTACCTTCGTGGCCGGGCACGAAGGACGGGCCCTTCGGCTCAGCGCCAACTTCTACGGAGCGGTGACCGTACCGGCGGACTTCCTCTCCCGGCCGGGCGGGGTATCCCTCTGGTTGCGGCCGGAGTGGAAACTGACCAGTGCGGCTCCGGCCCAGCGGGCCATTTTCCACCTCCAGGGAGGGGAACCCTTTCGCTCCGCGCTGACCCTGGGCACGATTTACCACGAAATTCGGGTGCGGCTCTACGACGAACGGGGACACCTCTGCGGGACTTTGGAGGCCAATGCCTCCGGATGGCAACCTGGCCAGTGGCATCATCTCGCGCTCACTTGGGCGGAGGGAGCGATGCGGCTTGACTTTGACGGCCAGCAAGTAGCGTTTACGGAAAAGGTTACTCTGCCGCCCGGCCCGGTGGATACCCTCTACCTGGGTTGGCGGCCGGGGAACTGGTTCTTGAACGCGGCCGTAGATGAGGTTACTTTGTGGCGGGGCTGGTTGAGCCTTCCGTAAAGGAGAACAGGGTTAAAATTCGCCTGAATTTTCCCCCTCCGGGAGGGAAGGGCCTGTTCAAAGCGAAAAATTAGAGGCAAGGGGTTCCATGGAAGAACGTCGCCTAATTATTGCCATTGACGGGCCGGCGGGGTCGGGGAAGAGCACGGTCGCCCGGCGGGTAGCGCAGGAGTTGGGCTATACCTACGTGGATACTGGAGCCATGTACCGGGCCGTAGCCTGGAAAATGTTGCAGGCCGGACTGGGGGTGGAGGAACCGGAGCAGGTGGCCGCGCTGGCCCAAAGGACGGAATTGCAGTTCGTCGAAGGGGGGGACGGCCGACAACACGTAATTGTTGATGGGGAGGACTGTACTGACGCCATTCGCTCTCCACAGGTCAATGCGGTCGTTTCGCCGGTGTCGGCCATTCCGGCCGTGCGGGAGTGTCTGGTGGCTCGACAGCGAGAGATGGCCGCGGGCGGGGGAGTGGTCATGGAGGGCCGAGACATTCAAACGGTGGTCCTGCCCGAGGCGGATTTGAAGGTGTTCCTGGAGGCTTCGGTCCAAGAGCGTGCCCGACGGCGCTATGAGGAACTGCGGCAAGTCCATCCCGAAGTGGACTTCGCAACCGTAGTGCAGAACATTCAGGACCGGGATGCCCGAGACAGCGCTCGAGAGGTGGCTCCTTTGCGGCCGGCTCCCGATGCGGTGGTAATTGACACCGACCCGCTGACGGCAGAGGAAGTGGTGGCCCAAGTGGTGGCCCTGGCTCGAAGGATGCAGGGAGGTTAAAAAATGCCTCAGCCACCGGCCACAATTTGGTTTTATCTGGCCTGGGTGGGGTGTCGGGCTGTCTTCCGGGCGGGTTTGCGCTGGCAGGTCAGCGGAGTGGAAAACGTTCCCTGCTCTGGTCCGGTGCTGCTCATGCCCAATCATGTCAGTTACTTAGACCCCCCGTTGGTCGGCGCGGCTGTGCCGCGGGTGACCTACTACATGGCAAAGGTGGAGTTGTTTCAGAACCTGGCGGGGGCCTGGCTGCTGCCGCGGTTGAATGCCTTCCCCGTTCGGCGGGGCTATCCCGACCGACCCGCCCTGCGGCGCACTTTGGAGTTGCTGGAGCGGGGCCAAGCGGTAATTATGTTTCCGGAGGGCACCCGCAGCCCCGATGGAAGTTTGCAGCCGGCTGAGCCGGGGGCCGCCCTGATTGCCCTCAAATCCCGGGCTCCCATCGTGCCCGTAGCCATCGTGGGTACGGAGCACATCTGGCCCCGGTGGACCAAGTGGCCGCGGCTGGGACGGGTGCGCATCCGATACGGCCGGCCTTTGACCTTCCCCGACTATTACGACCGCCGGGTGAACAAAAATGACCTCCGCCGCGTGGGCGACCTCATCATGAACCGCATTGCGGCCCTGCTGGCGGAGGAACGGCAGCAGGCAAATACAGCGGCTTAATCCGCGTTGAAAGGAGAGGAGTTCAAGCGTGAAGAAAGGCATCTGCATTGGTTCCCTACCGCGCGATTGGGCGGTGGAGGACAAGTTCAAATTGGCCAAGGAGGCCGGTTTTGACGGGGTGGAAATCATGAGCACCACCTCGGAGGAGGAACTGCAGCAACTGAAGGCGGCCGCCGATGCAGCGGGGGTGGAAATTCCCAGCATCATGGGCGGCGTACATTGGAAGTGGCCCCTGTCCAGTCCTGACCCAGAAGTGCGGCGCCAGTGCGCAGAGGCTGTGGCTTTCGCCCTGGAAACGGCGCACCTCGTGGGAGCGGACACGGTTCTACTGGTGCCGGGGGTGGTGAACGAGGGAACTACCTACGAAGAGGCCTGGGAACGTTCGCTGGCGGAGATTAAGGAGTTGGCCAAAGTGGCCGAGCGGAGCAAGGTTTACTTGGGCATCGAAAACGTGTGGAACAAGTTCCTGCTCAGCCCACGGGAGTTCTGCCAATTCCTGGACGAAATTGGCAGCGAGTACGTCCAGGCCTACTTCGACTGCGGAAACATCCTTATTTACGGCTATCCGCAGCACTGGATTCGCACTTTGGGCTCGCGGATAAAGAAAGTGCACGTGAAGGACTTCGTGCTGGCCAAGCGCGATTTTACCTATCTGCTCCACGGCGACGTGCCCTGGCGGGAGGTGCGGCAGGCCCTTTTGGACATCGGCTATCAGGATTACGTTACCGTCGAACTGCCCCCCTATCCCCAGTGCCCAGAGCAGATGGTCTACGATTCCAGCGTGCAGTTGGACCGGATTCTGCAGGGAGTTTAGGAGGTCCATCGGCCGTGAGTTCCATTCCCGAAAGCCTGCATCGTTACTTCTGGGATGTAAAGGCGGAAACGTTAGATGCTGACCGCTACGCACAGTTTGTAATGGAGCGTTTGTTGGAGTACGGGGATGAGGAGGCCCTCCGCTGGTTGTACAAAAGGTTCGGGCGGCAGCGAATTCGAGAGGTAGTATGCCACAGCCGTCGTCTATCCCGGCGCACGGCTAACTTCTGGCGGCTACTGTTGGACATTCCGCGGGAAGAGGTAACATGTTTGTCGAAGCCCTTACCCCCCCAATCCAAGACCTTTTGGCGACCTTAGGACAGCAGCCGTGGCTGCGGGAGTACTATCTGGCGGGAGGGACGGCGGCAGCGTTGCAATTGGGTCATCGCCTCTCGGTAGATTTGGATTTTTTCACCCCGCAGGAATTGGACACGCGGACGCTCATTCAGCACTTGTCTCAGTTAGGGTCACTAACGGTGGATAGGGAGGACTGGGGTACTCTGATTGGTGCGCTCAGGGGAGTGCGAGTGAGTTTTTTCACTTATGAGTATCCCTTGCTGGAGCCAACAGTTGATTTTGAGGGAGTTACTTTGGCCAGTTTAGTGGACATTGGTCTGATGAAAATCACTGCTATTGCTCAACGCGGGGGACGACGGGATTTCATAGACCTTTACCTCATCTGCAAGGAGGTCATATCGCTCAGGGAGTTACTGTCGCGGTTGGCAGAAAAGTTCGTCGGGGTAAACTACAACCTCTGCCACATTTTGCGCAGTTTGGTCTATTTTGAGGATGCAGAGATGGAACCTTTACCCCAACTCTTAAAACCTTTGGAATGGAGTACAATAACCGCCTATTTTGAGCGGGAAGTAAAGTTCCTTTCAAGGGACTGGCTGAGGTGAAAGGGGGTGAGTCCACGAGAATATGGCCAGTGAGCGACAGAGGGAAATCGCTCGGCGGCGCCGCCGACGGCGCAAGCGACTGAAACAGCGGGTTAAGGAGGCCATTGCCCGCGCCCGGGCGGAAAAGGAACGGCAACTGGCAGAGCAGGAGGCTGCAGCCGAAACTCCGGCAGAGGGGGAATAGCAGTATTTGGACTCAGGGGCTTCAGCCCCATTAAACGGCCCTAAAGTGCCTGACTCCAAAGGCATCCTTCAACTCGCCTCCCGGATGAACCCATAGTACCGTCCTAACCAGTAGGGCAGCAGGAAATACGTCCCGTCGTCCTCGCTGCGGCCACCGTTGCCGCCGTCTAAGCGGTAGGGATTGCCGTTCCACTTCATAATGGGCCGTTCGTCGGCCGGCAGCACTTCCACGGATTGGACCTCACCGAACCGGCCGGCTTCTTCGTCCAGGGTGATGTCGGCCCGATGGCTGTTGCGCACGTCCCAACTGATGAGGTCCAAGGGGATTTCCCGTAGCGTTTGCACGCTGGCTTCCAAGTCACAGGGGAGGCCAGTCAGGGCGCCGTAGATGAAGTTCCACAGGGGATTGTGCTCTGGCCGCTCAATCTGCCAACTGCGCTCCAAACTGAGCAGGTAAATGGCCCGCAAGTCCGGGTCGGTTTCGTAGCGCAACAAGGCGTAGTAGGCCAGAAACGCCAGTTCATCATCGGAGTGGTTCACCTCACCCGGAGGGATGATTTTCTGCTCAATGGTGTTCAGGGCGTAGTGATGCTCACGGGCCAACTCGTGATAGGCGGCCAGGAACTTCTCATCGTCGGTAATGTGGTAAGCGGTACGCAAGTGGGCAAGGATTTCCAACGAGTTTAGGCCCTGCTGGGCCTGCCAGGGGCCGTTGAGGTAGGTGGGACTCCATACTCCCCAGGTGGTCCGCTCGCCGTCCACATCTATCAGCAGGAAGTCGTTCTCCAGGATGTAGGACATGATGCGGTGGACGGTCTCCCGAATGGCCGTTCGGTCGGCCTCGTCGGGAATGAGGTCGTAGTACACCCCGTAGGCAAACATGTGCCCGTCCACTTCATCGGAACTGGTATCCCCCTTCCACTCCCACTCCCCATCGGGGCTCTCATGCCACTCGCCGGAGGACTTTATCACCCGTTCGCCCTTCTTCACCGCGGCGCGAGCGGGGAAACCCTTCAGGGGGGTGACCTCTTCCAACCACCGCAGCGCGTGCAGGGATTCGCGGGCCCGCTCTCGGGCGGCTTCGTCGCCGGTAGCGGCATACTGGAAGCACTGCGCGGCCACATACAGGGAGGTCCACAGGCCATCGTTGTCTGAGGCTTCGTGAATGAAACTGGCGGGATTGCCCGGCTCCTCCAAATGGCAGGAGGTTACGTACCCGTGTCGTTTGTGCCGCACGGCAATGCGGGCCTCAAAACGGGCGGCCTTTTCGGCCAAGGTCATCTCCTCCGGGTACAGGTGGGTCAGGCCCTGGGCAGTGCCCACCCAGGCCGAGCCGTCCGGTGCGGCAGCCAAGGCCAACACTCGGTCATCCGGCAGCCACCGCCGCCCGGCGAAATATTTCCACTTCCCTTCGCGCCAGCGAATAACTCCCTGAGGGGTGCCAAACCAGCGTGTACCGTCGGGAGCCAAGGCCAGGTGGGTCACGTCCTCCACCGGCAGGCCGTTTGCACCCGTCAGTGCGTACCAGGTTTCCCGTCCATCGAAGATGTTCACCCCTGCGGCGGTGGCAACCCAGAAGAAACCCCGTTCATCCCGAACCAGAGCGCGGATGTCTGCGCTAAGCAGGCCACTGTTTTCCGGCGTGTACAGGCGGGTTTCCTCTGCCGTTTCGTAGACCAAACCCTCCGAACCGACCCGCCAGACCCCTTCCGTTTCCCGTATCAAAGTAGGGGCTGACGGGTGTCCCGGGCCTTGGGAGGGCGGACGGGGGCTGATAAGTTTCCACTTCTCCCCGTCCCCTTGAAACAACCCCGCAGCGGTGCCCACCAGGACCTGTCCCTGGGGACTCACTTCTACGGCCTGCACTTCGGCGGCAGGCAAACCGTCAGCCGAGGTAAAAGTGCGCTGAGTCTCCTGCGGGTAGGGACCAACTACTAAACTCTGAGCCATCGTTGCCTCCTGGTTGCTCCTTCACATCTTGAAAATGTGGGCGGCCTTGAAATCGCGGAAGGCGTTCCGGGTGTCCAAAATCCAAGGGGCGTGCTCGACGATGAAGGCGTGGTCGTAGGCGTCATGGTCGGTAACGAGCACTACCCCGTCCACTTCGGAGAGGGTTTCCGGGGTGAGGGGCACCGAGGTGTAATGCTCCTCACCCACCTTTACTTCAGATACGTAAGGGTCGTGATAGAGGATTTCCGCCCCGGCCTGGCGGAGAAGTTCAGCCACTTTGTAGAAAGGCGATTCGCGGGTGTCGTCAATGTTGCTCTTGTAGGCCGCGCCCAGCAGAAGCAGGCGCGAACCGTTCAGGCACTTCCCTTCGCGGTTGAGCACCTCGCTAATGCGCTGGACAACGTAGTAGGGCATGTTCCAGTTGACCTCCCCGGCCAACTCAATGAACCGGGTGCGGAAATCGTACTGATTGGCTTTCCAGGAAAGGTAGAAGGGGTCGGCAGGAACACAGTGGCCTCCCACCCCCGGGCCAGGGGTGAACTTCATGAAACCAAAGGGTTTGGTGGCCGAGGCTTCGATGACTTCCCAAACGTCAATGCCCATCCGGTGGCACAGGAGGGCCAACTCGTTGACCAAAGCGATGTTGACGTTGCGGAAGATGTTCTCCAGCAGTTTGGTCAGTTCGGCCACCCGGGTGGAGGAAACGGGCACCACTTGGTCGCAAACACAACGGTACAGGGCTACGGCTGCCTCCCGACACCGCTCGGTAATCCCACCTACCACTTTGGGCGTGTTCCGAAGCCGCCACTGGCTGCCGGGGTCCACCCGTTCGGGGGAAAAGGCCAGAAAAAAATCACGCCCTACGGTCAGGCCCCGGGCCTCAAATTGGGGCAGAAGCACCTCCTCCGTGGTGCCGGGGTAGGTGGTGCTTTCCAAAACTACTAACTGCCCCGGCAATAGGAAACGCGCCACCTGCTCGGTCGCCGCCTGGATGTACTGCAGATCAGGCTCTCGATTGGGAGTCAGCGGGGTGGGCACGCAGATGAGAATGGCGTCCACGTGGGCCAAGTTGGAAAAGTCCCTGCTGGCCCGCAAAAGGTGCCGCTCCACTAAATCCCGCACTTCCTCCGGGCTCACGTCTTTGATGTACGACTGCCCAGCGTTAAGGGCGGCTACCCGCCGCTCGTCCGGGTCCAGGCCCACCGTACGCAGTCCTGCCTGGGCAAAGGCCACCGCCACCGGCAGCCCGGCATAGCCCAAACCCATTATTGCCACCTTCGCCGTGCGGTCGGCAAACTTCTCCTCCAACGACATGGCATCCTCCTCACATTTACACCTCTACAACTTCCACGCCCTTCCCAGTACGTGCCGATTCGTAGGCCGCTTCGATGAGGGCTACCACTGCTAAACCGTCCTGACCCCTGCACAGCGGTTCTGCCCGGCCTCGTAGTACGTCCACGAAGTTGGTCACGGGCCCTGGCACAGGGGGCAGGTCTTCCTCTGCCCTGGTCGCCGGCTCCCCTTCTGGCTCCTGCCAAGTCAGGCGAAAGGGCATTCCGTCTACGGTCAGAGTGCCCTTAGAGCCGTAGTAAACGTTGTGCACCCGGCGGACGGGGCAATGGCTGTCGCCCAGGCTGTTCAGTGTGCACAAGGCCCCGTTGTCCAGGCGCACGCTCAGGGTGTAGCGCAAATCCACCGGCAGGTCGTCCATCAGGGCCATAACTTCCACCGCCCGTCGTTCTGTGACCCAGAGGAGTTCGCAAACCTGGTGCGACCCGCTGTCCATGAGGTGGCCGCCGCCGCTGAGGGCAGGGTCGGCCCGGAAGAGGGTCGGGGACACCAGGCCGGGCAGCGAATCCGGCAGGGCCACCCGCCCGAAAACGCCCTCTACGTTGCCCGTCCACCGCAAGTCAGCGGCTTCGATTTCGCCCACCGCACCCGACTGAATTCGCTCCCGTAGCGCATGGCAGTGGCGCCAATAGGGTGGGTTCAGAGCCACCAACAAAGGCAGGCCCCTTTCTTCAGCCAGCGCGACCAGTTCCCGTCCCTGGGCCACGGTCACGGTCATGGGCTTCTCCACCAGCACCGGAATGCCCCGTTCCAACGCGGCTTTGGCCTGCTCATAATGCAGGGCATGGGGCGTGGCTATGAGTACGCCATCTAACTCCATTTCCTCCAACATCTGCCGATAGTCGGTGTAAGTTCGCTTTACGCCGAAGTGAGCGGCCATTTGGGCCAACTTCTCCGGATTGCGCCGACAGAGAGCGGCAATTTCCGCATCCGGCAGGGACCGTAACTCCGGCAGATGCCGCCGCGAGGCAAACCACCCGGCGCCAATAACTCCAATTTGCAGTTTGCTCATGTCTCTGTTCCTCATCCCCCTGCCACCACGATACAGCCACCGCTGGCCACCGCGATGCAGCCACCACACGGCCACCCCGATGCAGGCCACCCCCCTGCCACCGCGATGCAGCCACCACACGGCCACCCCGATGCAGGCCATCCCCCTGCCACCACGATGCAGCCACCACAC
>DTZQ01000639.1 GCA_012961305.1 Armatimonadota bacterium
AGCCAGTTGTTGAAATACTTCTCGGTGAATTCGTGGCCCAAACTGGGCAGTTTGCCCACACACTTCTGAGGTGTGCCATCGGGATTGAGCAACTTGGGGCCGCAGGCTCCTACCTGCGGATGGGTGTCCAGAAATCCCACCAAACTCGCCAACGCTCCGGGACGCACCTCTGTATCCGGGTTCAGCAAGAGGACATAGCGACCGTGGGTGTGCCGCAGGCCTTGGTTGTTCGCCGCACTGAAACCGCGATTGTGCTCGTTGACTAACACCATCACTTCCGGGAAAGCCGCCCGTAATTTAGCCACGCTGTCGTCAGTAGAGGCGTTGTCCACTACCACGATTTCCGAAACTAAATCCATCGCCGTCTCCATCAGGGATTGCACGCAACGGGGCAGCAGTTCCCCCGCATTCCAGTTGACGATTACTACGGACAACACTTTTCCTGCCTTTTTGGAGTCAGGCACTTCAGGGCCGTTTTAACGGGGCTAAAGCCCCTGAGTCTAAAAATTGGGAAGGGCGAAGAATTTCGTAAATGACCACTCGATACGGCCCCTCGACGGTTTTCACCTGCCGCAGACACGCAGGAACCCGCGGGTCAGTTGGGTCCAGCAGGTAGCGGTAGCACGGGGCCCGCTCCGGCGAAAAACGCTCGTCCCAGACGAAAAAACGCGCTTCCTCCTGGGGTAAAAGGGCCGCCAACTCCTCCGGCTCGTGACGGTCCAGCAGCGGTGCGGCATTGACGAATGGGCGATGGGCATAGTAGGCAACCATGTTGACCAGGCCCAAGATGGCCTCATTCGGCTGGGAGACCGACTGCAGGTATCTCCCCGCGGTTCGGTACTCATAGGCCCGTTCAGTGAGGGTATGCTGAACGTTTTTCAGCGTTCCCGCGGCACAGACGAGAAGTAATCCCGCCAGAGCCACCCCGCGAAGTGGAAACTGTCCTGGCCAGCGAACCGGCATAAGGGGGGAAGTGAACACCACTCCCAAGCAAAGAGCAGCCACAGGTACGAGGGGCAGCATGTACGAAAAGTAGAGCCACACTGAGCACAGCACCAGGGCGTAAAGCGCGCTCGCACCCATTAGCAGTTCCAACCGGACGTCCCAGCGACTTAGCAGCAGAAGAAATCCTGCTCCCAGCAGCAGTCCGGCGGGCCCGAACATCTGCACCATTTGACCGGGCAGGTCAAAGAGAGTATCCGCCCAGGCCAGCAACAGTCGGGGCGGGTCGTAAAGCAGGGTGGAGGTCAGGGTGGGAAATTGGGCCAGCAGTTCATCCCAGACTACCGGCTGCATGTTGTAATAAGCCTTCTGCACGATGTCCAAGTGATTAGCCTGCCAAAAGGGATTGCCGTGCAGTCGCTGTTGTCTGATTAACCAGGGCAGGCATACAATCAAGGCGGTGCCCAGCACAATCACCAGGGCCCTTCCTCGGGTCCGCCGCGAGAGGGAAGCCCGCCAGCCCAAGTAAACCAGCAGAGGGGGCAGGAGCACGAGGTTTATCTGCCGCGTGAGGTAGCCCCAGCCCAAACACAGGCCGGCTCCCAACCAA
Organism: Armatimonadota bacterium; assembly: GCA_012961305.1. Taxonomy (GTDB): domain Bacteria; phylum Armatimonadota; class UBA10988; order UBA10988; family DTZQ01; genus DTZQ01. Next base: position 1,553 of record DTZQ01000639.1, read on the forward strand.
TGGGACCAGCGGGGTTGACGGGGGACGAGGACGAAAGCCAGGGTGCCGATGAAAAAGGCTGCTCCGGTGAGGTGGTTGGTAACTCGCACGCTCCAATTCATGACCGAGGCGTTAGCCACCAAAAATAGAGTTGCCACCCAGGCCGCTTGAGGGCCGACCAGAGTCCGGGTTACCGCCCAACTGAGACCGACAAAAGCCAATCCAGCCAAAAGCGAGACCAATTTGGCGGCGGAGAACTCGTCGGGCAGCAGAAGTCTGGCGCCGGCAATCAGTAAGGGGTAACCGGGCCCGTGAAAGAGGCTATCGTAATGCCACACGTTGCGGGAGGCTTCCAGATATTCACACCCGTCAATTTCTGAACTCCACAGCAGGCAGTCGTGCAGGCGGAACATAATTAGCAGCAGCACAGCCAGAGCGGCCATTCCCATCCAGGCCCAGCGGTCGTAGCAGTGCCCGGAAGTTTGAGGTTCAGCCATTGATTTGAAAAAGGAGCGGTTCCACCTGCTCCCACACCTCATCCACCGAAATCCCCAGGAGACAAGCATGGGGCCTTTCCTCATTCGAGCACCGTTCTGGTGTGTGCCAGGGGGTTTCGCAAGGCACACAGGGCAAATCGTGCACAATTTTAAGGTGAGGCACGTCCCTCCAATACACATCCCAGTAAGGCGGGGAAGGGCCCTGCACCACAACCGTCGGCGTGCCCATGGCCGCCGCCAGGTTCATCGGCCCCGAATTGCAACCTACAAATAGCCGGGCCCGTTCCAACACCGCACAAGTCTGCTTAACCGGCAAATCGGCCATAACCGGGAACCCGGCTGCCTCGAAGTCGGCTTTCCATTCCCCCTCTCCGGGGCCCAAGAGGAAAAGCACTTGCCGACCGGCGGTCCGGATTCGCTCGGCTAAGGCTAAGAACCGCGACCGCGGCCAGAGTTTGTAAGCGAACTTAGCCCCGGGATGGATGACCACCAACTCGCAGTCGGACAGCCCTTGCGCCGCCAAGCGTTGGGCTGCGGTTTTGCGCTCGCCGGGAGGAACCGGTATTGGTACTCGTCGGGGAAGGTTTTCCCGGTCTCCACTTACCTCACGGTACAGCATAAACTCATCTAAAACGACGTTGGGCTGCTGGGCGAAGGGCAGTGGTCGGTTGTAGAGTCGGTCCAGTCGGGAGCGACCGCGAAAGCCCAAACGCTGTCGGGCCCCGCTGAGCCAAGCCAACAGGGCCACATTGGACCGCTGGTCCTGAGCCGACAGGGTTATTTCCGGTTCCTCCCACCGCAATCGCTGAACCCACCGGCCAAACTGACGCGGAGAACGGTGTAGCCGCCGCAGGTCGGTCAGGGGAAGGGTCCACATCTCATCAGCCCAATCGCCGCCCGCAAACACCTCTGCTCCCACCGGTGAAGTCACCAGAATCAGCCGAGCGTCTGCAAAATGCTCGCGCACCGCAGCCAGCGTGGGCAGGAACACTACGGCGTCGCCCAGATGACTTACTTTGAACACTATCAGGGATTGCACCAATTTTGCATTTCCAATCTGAGGGCAATGTGCAGGACGTGACAGAAAAAATCCCGCCGCCGGGCGGTTTCCTCTGGCGTCAGGCAACCGAGGCGGGACAACAGGACAAGGGCTCCCAACTTGAGCAGAGACAAACCGGCCAATCCCAAGCGCAG
>DTZQ01000640.1 GCA_012961305.1 Armatimonadota bacterium
CGAACTTAAGCCCGGCGGTATTAAAGTTAACCTTGTCGAGATACTTACGATACGGGATGCAGGAGGGGTGAAAAGCATTCGGTGGGCACGACGGGCAGAGTGGTTGCTGCGCGTAGTCAGCGGCGAACAGTGTGGCCTGCTGGCAACTGGTATTCGCGGAACGCTGCGTAGTTTGGCCCTCCTTTACGGCCTGGGTTTGGAACTCAATCTGGCCCTGTACCGCTGGGGCTGGCTCCAAGCAACGCGGCTGCCCTGCCGGGTCATCAGCGTGGGCAATTTAACCTTGGGCGGCACGGGCAAAACCTCCTGCGTCCTCTGGCTGGCCCGCAAGTTGCTCCGGGCCGGGAAACGGGTGGCCATTCTGTCGCGAGGACCCAGTCGGCGCGGTAGGGAATCAGTGGCGGTGGTGTCCGATGGCCAAAGGATAAGCCTTAACGTAGCAGAGGCCGGAGATGAACCCTTTCTGCTGGCTCAGATGCTGCCCGAGGTGCCAGTGTTAGTGGGCAAGCACCGCACCCTAACCGGACGCTATGCCGTAGAGCGGTTGGGCAGTGAAGTTTTGCCTTTGGACGATGGTTTCCAGTACTGGCGGCTGTACAAAGATTGGGACATTGCCCTGGTGGACGCTACTGCGCCCTTCGGGGTGGGGAAGTTGTTTCCCGCCGGCACCCTGCGGGAACCGCCCGCTCACCTCTCTCGGGCCAACATGGTGTGGTTTACCCGCAGTGAAGGGCTCTCCTCGGCGGAGCGAGTGGCCCTGGAAGCGGAAGTACGCCGTTGGTATCCGACCGGCCCAGTAGTTTGGCTGGCCCAACGGCCGCTTTATGTGCGTCCTTTGGGCGGCGAGGAACAGTACCCCCCAACTTGGCTGCGGGGCAAGCGTGTGGGTGCCCTTTCGAGCATCGGTAATCCCTGGGCCTTTGAGCAGACGGTGGAAGGCTTAGGCGTGGCCGCGCTGGAACCGGTGCGGTTTCTCGACCATCATTTTTACCGCCCGGAAGAAATAGCCTTTATCACCGAGCAATCCCAGCAAGCGGGAATGGAACTAATCCTCACTACGGAGAAGGATGCCACTCGCCTTTCGGCGGAGTGGCCCACGGCCTTGCCCATCTGGGTGCTGGGTGTTGAAGTTGAAGTGCTGGGCGGAGATACCGCGGCCCTGGCGAAACTGTGGGAGTAAAGGCGGTGAAGGGACGTCACTTTACTTGGGGCAAGCGTTTGGAAATGCTGCTGGTGCGCGGGATAGTTTGGGGTTTGTCCGCGGTGGCCAAGCGGACCTCGCCTGCAACCTCCTTTTGGCTTGCTGACCGCTTGGGCCTGCTGATTTATCAGGTCATCCCTCGCTTTCACCGCACGGCGTTGAACAACCTGCACATGGCCTTTGGAGATAGGAAACCGCCGGCAGAATTGGAGCGCATTGCCCGTCGGGCTTTGCAGAACAACTGCCGGGCGGTGATGGAGTTCCTGCGGCTGCGGTGCCTTTCGCCAGAGGACCTTCAGCGCTTGGTTGAACTGTGGGGCAGTGAACATTTGGATGCGGCTCTGGCTCAAGGTCGGGGTGTCATGCTGGTCACCGCCCACTACGGCAATTGGGAACTGATGGGGGCCCGCATTGCCACCGCTGGGTATCCCCTCACCGTAATTACCCGGGACCAAGATGACGAGGCCCTCACCCGCTTGGTCAACGATTCCCGGGAGAGTGCGGGCTTACGCGTCATTCGCCGCCAGGAGGTGCGCAAGGCCCTGGCCTGTCTGCGACGCAACGAGATTCTGGGCATTTTGGCGGACCAAAATACTGCCGTGGGGGGGGTGTTTGTGGACTTCTTCGGCCGTCCGGCGGCCACGGCTACGGGCCCGGTGCTTTTTGCCCTTCGCCTGGGAACGCCCCTCCTCCCCTGCTTCATCCGCCGCCTGGAGGATAATCGCCATCGCGTGGTCATTTATCCGCCGCTGGAATTGGTGCGTACCGGCGATGCCACGCGGGACATCGCCCTCAACACGGCCCGGCTGACCAAAGTAATTGAGCATCAAATTGCGGAGCGTCCCGAAGAGTGGCTCTGGATTCACCGCCGCTGGAAACGCCGCCCTGAAGGAGAGGTCTGAAGGTAGCAGTTTTTTTTCTCTGCGGGAGCAAAAGGCAGCCCTCCAAACGTTAGAGTAATTTGAAATCTGAAATTTGGAATCGAGAGTTCAGGGAGGGGTTATCATGGCCGACCAACCGCAGAAGCCGGGGAGGAGTCCGGTACATCAACATATGGCTGAACTGCGAGCGCGGGCGCTGACCTGTACCGATTGCAATCTGAGTCAAACTCGAACCCAAGTGGTGTTCGGCACCGGCAACCCCGAAACTCCTATGGTGCTTATTGGCGAAGGGCCGGGCGAGCAAGAAGATGCTACCGGCATTCCCTTCGTGGGGCGGGCGGGCAAACTGCTGGACGAAGTGCTGCGCGTCAATGGCATTTCCCGCAACCACGTGTGGATTACCAACGTCCTCAAATGTCGAGCCTTCGTCGTTGAAGGCGGACGGGCTACCAATCGTCCCCCGCGGGTGGAAGAAGTCAGTGCCTGTCGGCAGTGGATAGAGGCCGAAATCGCCCTCATTAACCCTTTAGTAATCGTGTGCGTGGGTGGCCCCGCGGCCAAACTTATTATCGGCAGTGCCTTCCAATCCATGACCCGCCAGCGCGGCCAGTGGTTCACCGACACCGAATATGCCCCTTACGTTATGCCAATCCTGCACCCGGCCTATGTACTGCGCCAGCACGGCCCAGCCTTTGAGGAGGCCAGACAACTGCTCATTGACGACCTCCGCCGGGCCCGGGATAAAGTACGGGAACTGCGCCGCCATCCCCCCCCGCCCCGACCGCCTAAAGTGGTACAGCAAAGTCTGTTCTGAGGAATCCATGGGTCAATATCGCCGCCAACGAGCCGCGGCGCAAATGCGGACTCAAGCACAGCCTCGGCTTTTAATTTGGCTGGACGGAGCGAGTTACGGTTGCCTGCTAACTGCCCTGTTCCTCGCTCCGCTGCTCTTGGGACGTTTTGACCTCGCTTCGCGGGCGATTTTCGAGGCCTGTGTTGTGGTTTCGCTGGGTGCCTTCCTGCTGCGGGCCGCCGGGCGGGGAGAACTGCGCACTACCCCTACCCCACTGACCCTGCCCTTGGCCGCGTTCGTGGTGTGGGAAGGGCTCTCCATTTTAGGCTCTGTCAACCGCTATGCGAGTTTGACTGAGGGACTGCGGGTGTTGGGAGCCGGAGCCCTGACCTGGCGACTGCTCCAGGAGCGCGACCACCGCCGCGTACAGGGAGCCCTGGCTGCCCTCTTGCTGAGCGGATTAGTGGTGGCCGGCCGGGGCCTGCGGGAATACGTCGCTACCGCCGTGTGGGGCGGCGACCCCCGCTGGGCCATTTTCGTCAACTTTTTCAACCCCAACTGCCTGGCCGCCTTCCTTTTGGTGGTTCTGCCCCTGGCCGCGGGCCTGCTGTGGTTCTGGCATTCGCGGCATCCGGTAGTGGTCTGGTTGGAGGCCCGCGAGGTTCAGGCCCCGGTGGCGAAACTGCGCTTCTTAGGCGGGTTAGCCCTTTTGGTGCTCCTGGCCGCGTTGGTTCTGACCCGCTCCCGAGGCGGACTGTTGGCCGGCGCGGTGGCTGGTGGAGTATACCTGTGGGGCCTGGTGCGGGCCAAGCGGTTGCGACCCAGAACCTTTGCCCTTCTCGCCGCAACTGCCCTGCTGGGCGGCACAGTCCTCCTCTTAGGTCCCCTCAGAACCGCCCTGCAGGCCAGCCTCACTGCCCAGCAGCATTCCCATCTGTTCCGCCTTCTCACCTGGCGCGGCACCTGGGAGATGTTCTGTGCCCATCCGCTTTTCGGCACCGGGGCAGGCACCTTTCCCTACATCTACCTCCGTTACGCCCAGGCCGGCTTCACCCAGATGGCCCACAACAGTTTCCTGCAAATTGCGGCCGAGGGGGGCTTGGTGGCTCTGCTGGCCTTCCTTTGGCTGGGAGGGGTGATGGGCAGGGAAGCCCTGCGGGCTTTGGGGGCCCTGCGTGACCCGCTGCGGCAAGCGGTGGGTTTGGCTACCCTGTCGGCCCTCGTGGGATTCACCCTGCACAACCTGTTAGACTACGGCTGGTACGTACCAGCCGTGGCTGTCTCCCTCTTGGCCCTGGGCGGAAGTTTGGCCGCTTTGGCCCAAACCCCGCCGGATGGGGTAGTCATTATGCCCCTGCGCCGCCGTTGGCCCTGGTCGGCTGCTCTAATTAGCGTTCTGCTGTTGGCCGGGTGGATGAGTTTGTCCACCGTGCTGGCCCTGGGAGAGCAACACGCCCGCGCGGGAGAGGTAGCCTTCCAGCGGGGCGACTACTACACTGCCGAGTGGAGATACGAGCAAGCGGTGCGGCTGATGCCCTGGAACGGAGACTACCTTCGCGAACTGGCGGAACTCTATGCCCGTCGGGCCGCAGCGACCGGAGATGAGCGGCTGCACCAGCGGGCTTTTGCCCTGCTGCAACGGGCCCGGACCCTGCAACCCACCCATGCCCGCAACTACTACGAATTGGGACAGTGGTATGAAAACTTGGCCGATTGGCCGCAAGCCATTGCCGCCTACCGCCGCGCTTTGGAATTAGACCCCCACCGCACGCGCCTGTGGTTAGCCCTGGGCCGGGTCCAGGAAGCGGCTGGCGACCCCGAAGGAGCGGCTCTGGCCTATGAACGAGCCATCGCCTGGGCCGAAAGCCCCGCCGCCCAGGCCAACCCCCTGCCGGAATACTTCGTGGACACCGCCTATGCCGAAGCCCTCTACCGCCTGGCCCGTTTAGACCTAACCGCCGGGCGCTGGCCTTCGGCTTATAAAAACCTCCTTCAGGCCCAGCGCGTTTTGGACACCTACTTTGCCCAACGAGCCGCCCGAGAGCGGGAAATCGAACGTAGCCTCTCTCCTGAAGCCTCCCCCACGGAGAAGCAGTTGCTGCTGGCCCAATTCGGCTACTACCCGGAGGCCGACGCCCGTCTGCAAGCCCTCCGGGACGAAATCGCCGAACTGTTGGAAGCCAGGTTGGAACAGAAAGGAAGTGACCCGTAAGGGTAGGTGCGCAATCACCTGTTGGTCGTGATGTCCTCGGATGTGGGATTTTTTCCAATTTAGGCGGCCCGAAACGGGCACCTCGGAAGAATGACCAGGCCGGCCGCTATCGCACCATTAACGTGCGCATTGCCGGTTCCGCCCACCTGCCGCCGGACTTCCGCAACCTGCCCCGCTTGATGGTCGAGTTCGTGGACTGGCTCAACCGCGCGGAAACACAACTGGTGCAGGAACCAGAGAGGCTGTCTCCCATTGTGGTGGCCGCCGCTGCGGAACATGCGCTGAACGTAGTTTTGGGGGTGTTGGGGGTAGAGTAGAAACAAAGGTCGGCAGGGCATAAAGCCCTGTTCTACGGGGTGTCACAACGCGGCGAATTCCACCTGGGGAGTTGAAACCACCCTTAACCC
>DTZQ01000641.1 GCA_012961305.1 Armatimonadota bacterium
CATTGACCTGCGTCCTCTCATAGAAGGCGGTGAACCGGAGCCCAACCTCATCCTGCAAAACCGCGACCACTTGCGGGTGTATTCCCAAGAGGAAAGGGTCCCCTTAGAGGTTACCGTGGTAGGGGCGGTAAACGCTCCGGGCGTTTATCCCTACCACGCGGGCATGAAGGTCAGCGACCTGTTGTTTGTCGCCCAGGGGGTTGAATTGCCGGAAGCCTATTTGGAACGGGCCCATCTGGAACGCCTGCATCCCGATGGAACCTTGGAGACCCAGCAAATTGATTTAACCGCTCTGCAGGAGGAAGGAGGTGTTCCTTCTCCTGATTTGGAACTCCAACCTCGCGACCGGCTGGTGGTCTTCTTTCGGCGAGAAGTAACTGTACCCACCCAAAGGGTCTTCGTCAGCGGCGCGGTGCAGCACCCGGGAGCGTATGACCGGGCCCGGGACATGCGGGTGAAGGACCTCCTTTTCGCCGCCGGAGGCCTGGTGCTGGAGGCCTATCGTCACCGAGCCAATTTGGAACGGCGTACCCCGGATGGTCAAATCCAGGTCATTCCCCTGGACTTAGATTTAGCAGCCCAAAACCATCCCCAGCACAACCTGTTGTTGCAGGACTTGGACCATCTAAGAGTCTTTCGGCGGGACGAGTATCGCTTGGAGACGCGAGAAGTTACCATTACCGGAGCGGTGCAGCGGCAGGGAGTTTACGTGCGTACAGAGGGGATGCGCTTGAGCGATTTGATTTTCGCCGCAGGGAATCTGCTGCCGGAGGCCTACTTGCCCCGGGCGGAGTTGGAACGGGTGGAGGAGGATGGAACTATTCGTACCATCCCCATAGACCTGCGGCGGATACTGGCAGGAGACGAAGAGGCCGACCTGTTGCTGGCCGACCGGGACCATGTGCGGGTGTACTCTCAGGAATTTGTGCGGACCGTAGAACCGCAGGTAACCGTCCAGGGAGCGGTCAAACGGCCGGGCACTTATCCCCGCACCGCCGGCATGACCGTGGAGGACTTGCTGTTTAAGGCCGGGGGATTGCTGTCCTACGCCTACCGCGAGCGGGCTGACCTGGAAAGAATCTTGCCCAACGGTCGGCACCAAACTATCCCCGTGGATTTGACCCAGCAACCGGTGAACTTGGAACTGCAGGACCGGGATGTGCTCATCGTGTACACCCAGCAGGAGGTCGAATGGAGAGAGCCCACGGTGACCATTACCGGGAGTGTACAGCGACCGGGGACGTACGAACGCACAGAGGGCATGACCTTGCGGGATTTGCTGTTCCGGGCCGGGGGGGTGACCTTGGATGCAGCCTTTGCGGAAATTGAAGTCGCGCGGGCCCGCGGAGAGGCCACCACAATTTTCAGACCAGATTTGCAAAGGTTGTTGGCCGGAGATGAGAGTCAGAACTTGGAACTGCAGGATGGGGACACCGTAGCGGTGCGCATTCGGGGCACCTACCAGGCCAGGCCGAACACGGTGGAAATTTGGGGAGAAGTACAAGTGCCGGGACCTTATCCCCTGGAAGGACGGCGGGAGACCCTTTCCCATTTGATTGAGCGGGCGGGGGGATTGACTGAAGATGCGTACCTGGAGGGAGCCATTCTGCTGCGTCGTACAAATTGGGAAACCACGGAAGAACAGCGGCGGGCCATTCAAGAGTGGCTACAGCGCCAGGAAGAGTTGATGCGTTTGGAATACGAAGCCCGCCTGGCCCAACGGGGTCAGCCCCGGTCTCCTACTTTCCGCCTACCAGCCCTCCCTTCTGGTACGGTGCCGGCGGGTTCGGAGGTGTTGGCACCCCTGGTGGCGGCTCAAAGCCTGCAGCGCTTGGCGGAAACCCTTTCTCCAGAGGAGGAAGAAACTCTGGCCGTGGGAATGGCCCGGGCGGTGGGCGAAATCGGGCCCTATGTGCGCATTCATGTGGATTTCAAGCGGCTGCTGGAAACGGGGGAAGGGGACATAGAACTGTTAGAGGGGGACATCGTCCGTATCCCGCGACGCCCCACCGTGGTTTTCGTCTGGGGAGCGGTAAACGTACCAGTATCGGTGCCTTACCAGCCAGGCCAAAAGTTGGAGTATTACATTGAGCGGGCCGGTGGCTATGCCTCTGACGCCAATAAAAAACAAGTCATTGTGGTTCGTTACAGCGGTATCGCTGTGCATCGCCGACAGGTGCGGGAAATACTGCCCGGCGACGTTATCGTAGTTCCTCCCAAGGCCATAGTGATTCGCCCCGAACGCACTTGGGTGGACCGCTTTGACCGCATAATGAAAACCATCACTGGTGTTCTAACCCCCATATTGTTGTATGAGGCGCTTCGTCGGTGAACTGCTCTGGGCAGAGCGACGGATGGCGGTACTTGCCCCTTTCGTTAGACCTTAGTACAGCCTGGCTTAAGTTCGTTTCGGGAAAGGAAAGCCTGCTTCCCCTTTACCAAACCAACGGAAGTTGGTTCCGTCGGTTTCCAACCGACTTGGTAACCGTAGCCCA
>DTZQ01000642.1 GCA_012961305.1 Armatimonadota bacterium
CTGCAAGAAGACCCCGCAACGGCGGATATCCCAGTCATTTTTGTTTCGGCCCGGGCTGAACTGCAGGACCGCGTGGCGGGCCTGGATTTGGGGGCCCGGGACTACATTGCCAAGCCCTTCGAAATGGACGAACTGCGGGCTCGGGTGGAAACGGCCTTGCGCATTAAGGCTCTGGAGGACGAGCTGCGGGCTAAAAATGAGGAGTTGGAACGCCTCTACCAGCAGAGTCAGGCTGACCGCTTGGCTAAACTGGCGGCGTTGCATGAGGTCAGTGGCCTGCTTATGTCCTCGGCCCAACTGGACCAGGCCCTGGAGACCATCGTTGCTGTTACCGCTCGTACCACCCAATCGCAAGTGTGCCGCCTGTTCCTGATTGACTGGGCCAGCGGTGAACTGAGGGCCGAAACCACTCATTGCCTGGAAGGGGCCGAACGGTTGGACCGGTTAATCAGCCCGGCCTTTGAAAAGGCTGTGGCCATGCAGGTGTTGGAACGGGAAGAACCGGTACAAATTGAAGACCTACGGCAAGATATAGCCCTGGGTATGGAAACTTATCCCCGTCCGGTTGCTATGCTTTCAGTTCCCTTGCTGGCCAGAGGTCGGCCCGTTGGTACTCTCTCGCTAATTCGCGAAAGTGAAACTAATTCCCTGGCCTCCTTCGGCGAGGAGGAGACCCACCTGTTGGCTACCTTTGCCGCCCAGGCGGCCGTGGCCATCGAGAACGCTGAACTCTTTGACCGCTTCACCCGCAAAAGTAAAGAACTTTCTGCTCTCTTTGAAATTGGCGCCGCTGCCACCGCCAACGAAAACTTGGACGATATGCTGAGCCAAATCGTCAACAGCACGGTTTCCCTGATGGAGGCAGAAGTGGGCATCCTCAAACTGCTGGACGAGGCCAATTCGGTATGCATTGTGGCTCAGGCCGGGCGGCCTCGGAGTATGCGGGAAAAGGACTATCAACGTATGGCGCAGGAGTTGGCTGAACGAACGGTACGTCAGCGGGCTCCTGTTCAATTACGGGATGAGCGGTTAATGCGCCTGCCCCAAAGTGAAACACATGGTTTGTCCGCTTTGCTTAGTGTTCCCCTGTTGGGTCAGACAACCCTCCGAGGGGCGCTCATCGTGGGCTCGGTACGTCCTCGTTTGTTCACCCAGGAGGAAATAGACTTCCTTCTGGCCCTGGCCCGTGAGGCCACTATGGTCATCGAGAACGCCCTTTTGGTGCGCAACCTCCGCCGCTATTACCTGCGCACCATTGAAGCCCTTTCCTCGGCTCTGGAGGCCAAGGACGCCTACACCAAAGGCCATTCCCAGCGAGTAGCCGATTTGGCCAGTGCCATCGCGGAATGGCTTGACTTTTCCCCTCGCGAGGTGGAAGACTTGAAGATTGCGGGATACCTCCATGACATCGGCAAAATCGGCGTTTTAGAGGGATTGCTGCTCAAACCTTCTGCCCTGGACGATTTGGAATTCGCCCTCATGCGCCGGCACCTCATCCAAAGCGTCAACATCATCGAGCCAGTGGGTCTGTCGGAGCGTATCCTTCGGGCCATCAGTCACCATCACGAACGCCTGGATGGCACTGGCTACCCCAGGGGACTGCGGGGAGAGCAGGTGAGTTTAGAGGGGAACATCCTGGGGGTGGCCGATGCCTTTGACGCTATGACCTCTAACCGTCCCTACCGGCCGGCTATGAACCCAGAGGAAGCCCTGGCCGAAATAAAAGCCCAGGTTGGCAAGCAGTTCCGTCCCGAAGTAGTGGAAGCCTTGGAAGCGGTGTTGCAGAACGGGGTTTACCAGCGCGCGGCGTGACTAATTTCGCGTTGTAGGGGTCTTCAACCAAGGGGTACAATGGCTATATTCCATCTTGTCCTCAGGCCAGTTGCTCCTGGCGCAAATCTATTTGGTAAGGGTTGTTAACCCCCAGGCGATAAGGCGATTTGGCCGCTGTAGCAATGTAAGTGGGGGCCCGACCAGCAGCCTGGAGGGTGGACAATCCTTTGTGTTTCCGAATTCGCTCTATCAGGGCCCAGGCCATCTGGTCAAGGGCCACCGGGTCGCGGCTCAGGAAAAGACCTCCATAGGGCCAATGGTACTCCGGCCGGTCGTGGGGCCCTCCCTCGTAAAGCACCGTGGTCGCATCACCAATGATGAGTTTCTGCTTGTGCCGAATCACGGGGAGGGCATTGAGCACGGCGATGTAGGGGTCACAGTGGTTGCCGTGATATTTATTGGGGTTGTTGATGACCCCGAAATAGTTCTTCAGGGCGGCTGTAAGCCCCGCAATTTCGTGGTCCTTGAGGATGGGGACATTGATAAGGGCAGTACAATGTTCCGTTACAATCCGGCTTAGTTTACTGGCAATTTCCCCCCGAGTAGTTACTCGCTCCTCGTAGCCGGCAAAGGGAGCGTCGGTGCCATACACCCGCACCTTTCCCGGTGCGGTGGACAGGGGGTAGCCGGCGGCCATTAAATCCCGCGCCGTGCGGTCGAAAATGACGATGTTTTCCCAGGGCACCCCCGCCGAATGTACTCCCTCGGCAATGGCATAAGCCAGTTCCACCTGGGTAGAGATGCCGGCTCCGCCCAGACAGTTGACCTTAATCCCCACCACGTCTCGGGGCGAGAACAACTGCCCCCAGGCCGCCGGGCCGGAGGCTCCCAAAAGGTGCCGCAATCCCCGGTTGAGCAGTTGCCGGTAAAGTTGCCGCTTCTGCTCCCCGGAGGCGGTTGTCAGCCGGCGGTCCCGCACAATGACTACCCGCGATTTGCGGCCGGCTGCGCCGAGGAGTTGGCGGCCCCTCGCGCTCAAGCCCCAAGCCCCTGCCATCCACCCCGCAGCCTGCCGCAAAAACTGGCGACGGTCTTCCCGATAGGTCATGCTCTTTCCCGGAAAGTAGGCATCCTTCCCAGACCCCGGCAGGTTTCGGAACCTGCCAGGGCACTTGAGGACCTCATTTTGGAGTACCTGAATGGTCAGCAAACCAAATGGTTACGAACTGCTGGGCGGTGGGGAAGGAGCGCTCTCCTGCGTCCAGCAGTCTTTCGCCCACTTCTTGGGTGCAAAGGTCGGTAGGGAATCTCCACCTTCCCTCCGCA
>DTZQ01000643.1 GCA_012961305.1 Armatimonadota bacterium
CCTGAAAAAAGGGTCAACCGGAGAAGGTGCCCTCTCTAAGTAATTCTCGAACCTAAACCTGAACGAGGTTGGGAACCGGCTAAAGCCTGGACTCCGCCCTGCTCTGGAGCCAACACTTTAGCGGGGTGGACTGAGGAGGAAATCCCGCTCAAGGGGCTAATTATCTCTGAGCAGTTAACCTCGTCGGGGTGTTATATGGGAGAGGGCCTTGAAAATGACCCTGATTTGGTGGGGAGCAGCAATGCTGGCCGCGCTGGCGGACGGGAACAATGCGGCTACGGTGGAGAACGGCTTCTTTCGCCTTACGACGGCCAATGGCTGGCTGACGAAATTGGAGGTGGACCCCCAGGGGTGCGGAGAGTACCGCCCGACCTATTTCTGGGGCTTGTTTGCCGGGGATGAGGCGGAGTTGGAAATGCCCGCCCAGGTGACGGCGGAAGGCGAGGGAAACCGCTTGCGTTGCACGGGTGTACCCCTGCTCACCAATCCCCAGACGATTTCCACCCCGGGGCGGAAAAAATCCGTACGCTTAGAACCCGGCCACACCCTGGGCCAAACTTTCCGCACCACTAAGGACGGCCTGGCCAAAGTCAGCGTCAACTGTCCCACCTGGTACACAACGGAATCGGGCCTGACGCTGACGCTATATAGGCAACTGTCACCCTACTCCGAGGTGACCACTCCCAGGCCCCCGCGATACAGCCACCGTTCTTCCTCCCCGATGCAGGACGGGGTCACCAACTCCTCAACTCACCAACTCACCCGCGCGCTGGTAGGGAGTGGCAACTCGTCCTTCGTCTCTCCTCTTTCATCCCCGAAGTGGAAACGGGTGGCCCGGAAGCGGTTTGAGCGGGTGAGGGACAATTCCTGGGTGACCCTGACCTTTCCTCCCCAGCCGGCTGGCCTGTACCGCCTGGAGATGTCCGAGCCGGTGGGCACTATTGGCTGGTGGAGTGTGCCGGAAGATGCCCTGCCAGAGGGAGAGGCCTTGGCCGATGGGAAGCCCGTCCCTCAGGAGGAACGCTGCTTCAAGGCCACCCTCTTTGAGGTGGTCTCAGCAACGGTAGAGTATGTGCTGGAGGAGAACCGCCTCACCTTGAGGGTCACGCCGGACGTCTCGGGAGCGCGGGAGTTCACCCTGCTGACCCCCTGGGTGAGCGAGGGGACAGAGGTGAGCGACCGTACCCGCGTGCTTTTCTCGCGCTTCTTCTCCGACACCGGGCGGTATTTGCCTATCCAGCAACTCAAACGCCGGGATTCTCTGGACTTCGGGATGGAAGCGGGAGATTGGCTGGAGGCCACCGGGGTCAATGGTTTTGATTTGCGCTTTCGGGACCTGCACGGTACTCTCCACTGGGAAATGACCACCGACCGCATGGCCCTACGACTGGCCACGGACAATTCGCTGACCCTCGAACTGCTCCCCCATGAAGACCGCCGGCCGGAGTTCTACCCGGTGTTCTTCTCCTCCGACCCGGCTTTCAACCAGGTGCTGAACCGCTTCTTTTACGAACGGGCCTTCAGTTGGCCTCTGTCGCCGGCTCTGGCGGACTGGATGGAGTGGCTGGCCCGCCTCCGCTACTGGGTGAACCTGCCGGGCCTACATAGCCGCGAGCGGGGACATTTGCTCACCTACAAAATGGATGAGGAGGGCTATGTGTACACCTGGGGAGGTCAGAAGGAATGGCCCTTCCCCGACAATGAAAAGTACGACGCCCGCCATTTCACCACCAACGCCAATTTCATCTTAGGCTGCTGGCGCTACTACTGCTGGACACACGATGACGACTTCCTGCGCCGCAACCTGGCCCGCCTGCGCCGGGCGATGGAATGGCAACTGACCGTCGGCCAGGGCGCGGAGGGCCTGTTCATAGACAACAGTCCCGACCACGACGGCACCTCCCGGGGGGTCCATTCCAACTACTGGGACGACATCCCCTTTGGGTACAAATCGGCCTACGAAAACATCTACTTCTACGCGAGTTTGCACGCTATGGCGGAAATGGAAGAGGTAGTCCAGAAATCAGGCTGGAAGCCGAAGGAACCTGCTCCGCCGGCTCGCACCCCGGATTTTTACCGCTCCCTCGCTGCCCGCGTCCATCGGAACTACGACGCCACCTTCTGGAACGAGGAGGCGGGCCGGTACATCGGCTGTGTGGACGTGCACGGAGAGCGGCACGATTACGGGTTCACCTATGTGAACACGGAGGCTTTGGCCTACGGGTTGGGCACGCCTGCCAAGGCCCGGCGGATTTACCGCTGGATGGAAAAGGAGCCCACGGCGACTGGCAAGCCGGACACCTACTTCTTCCAGTTCGCGCCCCGGGTGACGACCCTGGACTGCTCAGAGTGGTGGTATTTGGAGGGCAAGGCCGAGATTCCGGCCCAGCCGTTTGACACCCACTTGGAAAACGGCGGCGCCATTTTGTACACTTCGTTTTACGATGTGTTGGCGCGGGCCCGCTGGCTGGGCGCGGACAATGCCTGGGAGCGGTTTCGGGCCATCTTGCGGCGCTATGACCAGCCGGATAGGCTGTGCGGTGGCAGTCCGCTGTACTTTCGCGGCAAACCCTACCTTAACGGCTGGGCCGTAGGCACGGACATTCCCTTTCCGGAGAGCGGCCTGGTGCCGGCGGCCTTTCTCTACGCTTTCTTAGGTGTGGAGGCTCACGTGGATGGATTGCACATCACCCCCAACTTGCCTACCGCCCTGGCCTACGGAGGCGTGCGCAACCTTTTCTACCGAGGCTTGCTCCTGACCCTGACCCTGCGCCGCGCCGAGGGGGGATACCACTTAGAGATAGCCGGTAAGCATCCGGGCCGTGAATTTCGGGTGACAGCGACCCTGCGGGCCGGAGAGACCTACCTCTTTCGGAAGCCGCCTCCGCCGGTTACTTTCCCGCCGCTGACGGAGTTCATAGGCCCCGTTTGGCAAGGGGAATGGATTTGGCTGCCGGGGAAACGCGACCAGCCCAACCTGACCGTCTTCGCCCGCCGCACCTTCGACCTGCCCGAACCGGTACAGGCGGCAACGGTGTGGGTGACCGCGGACAACACTTATGACCTGCTGGTCAACGGAGAGCCCGTCGGCTCCGACGGGCGTTGGGAAACGGTGGAGCGATATGACCTAACGGCCCTGCTGCGAGAGGGAGGCAACGTGTTGGCTTTGCGAGCCTACAATGCAGACGGCCCCGGCGGGTTGCTAATGGAGGTGGAAATCAAGTTGGCTTCGGGGCGCACCCTCGTCTGGGGCACGGACGCCACCTGGCGGGTAGCCCCAACCGCCCCTCCCGGCTGGGAACGGGCGGAGTTTGACGATGCGACCTGGGAAAGGGCCGAGTCCTGGGGTTCGCCTCCAGTAGGCCCCTGGGGTGTGCTGGAGCGACCTTAGAAGTGGGCAGGGTCAGGTTCATCTTGACAAAATAGGCTGAAGGAGGTATAATCGAGTTAGGGAAAGGTGAAGAAAATGCTGGCGATGGACGAATTTGAGCGCACCCGGGCCAGTTTGGCCCAATTGCTGAATGACCCCAGTATCACTCCGGCGGAGCGTCAAGCGGTGGAGAAGGAACTGGAGAAGGCCCGGACAGTGCTGGAGAAGTTGGAGCAGGGCGAGGTGCGCATCGCCGTGGTGGGGATTATTTCGTCCGGCAAGTCCTCCCTGCTGAACGCCCTCATCGGCCAATCGGTGTTCAAAGTACATCCCAAAGGGGGCACGACCAAGGAGGTACAGGCCACGACTTGG
Organism: Armatimonadota bacterium; assembly: GCA_012961305.1. Classification (GTDB taxonomy): domain Bacteria; phylum Armatimonadota; class UBA10988; order UBA10988; family DTZQ01; genus DTZQ01. The sequence goes on from DTZQ01000643.1 coordinate 3,743, forward strand.
GAGACGCAAACCCATGCTTTGCCTGGCTTGGGCAATTCGCGGGTCGTCCTTGTGGACACTCCCGGTTTGGGAGAGGTGGCCGGTGAGGAACGAGCAGAAAAGGCCTTTCAGGCCGCTGAAGAAGCCGATTTGGTGCTCTTTGTGGTATGCCGGGACATGACCGATGAGGAGTATGCTGCCCTCCTTCGCCTGCAAGCCCTGGGCAAGCCGCTGATGTTGGTATTCAACATGATAGACCTCTTCCGCCCCCAGGAGCGGCGTCAGTTGCGCGAGGTGTTTGAGCGGCGGCTGGGGGATTTTCTCCCGCCGGAGAACATCGTGGAAGTCGCGGCCGACCCGCTTCCCTGGGAGGTCCTGGTACAGAAGCCCGACGGGACAACGGAACGTCAGTGGCGGAAACGGCCCCCAGAAATTGAGCCCTTGCGGGAGCGCCTCTTGGATATGCTGGCGGCCGAGGGCAAGGAGTTATTGGCCATCAATGCCCTGCTGCAAATGCAGGACGTGAGCGAAACTCTGCGCCGCAAGCGGTTTGAGTACCGCCGCCGGGCCGCGGATAGGGTGATTTGGAGTTACACCGTGGCCAATGCGGCTGCGGTAGCCCTCAACCCCGTGCCCATGCTGGACCTGGCTGGGGATTTGAGTTTGACCGTGGCTCTGTTGGTACATCTGGCGGTGGTGTTCGGGCAGAAAATCTCCCGCCGCCGAGCCCGGGTCCTGCGGGGGGACATCGTCCACAGCCTGGGGCGAACAAGGGTGGTGCAGACGCTGCTGAAGGGCAGCGGGGTGGTGCTGAAGGCCCTTACGCCGGGGTTGGGACATGTGGCCGGAGGATTGGTGCAAGGCCTGGCCACGGGCTATTCGACTTTCATCCTGGGCTGGGCCGCAGTGGGGTTCTTCGAGAACAACGGCACCTGGGGTGAGGAAGGCATAGAAGCGATGGTACAGCGGGCCGTGCAGCGGGCAGATGAAACAAACCTCACCCGGGAACTGCGTCGGCAACTGCTACACAAGTTTTCTACTCGGTTCGGGCCTGGAGTCCCGGAGGCAGCCAGCACGGGAGGGTAGATGCCTCTGCTGGATTTCATCCTCAAAAGCCCAACGGGTGTGCTTTCAATACCCCATCCTTATCCACCGCCGACCCACTCGGGCTGAAGGGGCCTCGCCCCAAATGATGTCCGTGTCCGCCCCACATTGGGTGCACTTGCCATCGCGCACGTTCACCGCCAGCACATCATGCCAGCCGCGCTGAATCAAGGCCGCTCCGCATTCGGGACAGTAGGTAGTAGCACTTTCCACGTCCAAGATGTTGCCCAAATAGACGTACTTTAACCCCACTTCCAAAGCCGTCCGTCGGGCCTGGCGCAAAGTCTGGGGGGAAGTGCGAGGCTTGTCCAGCAATTTGAAGTCCGGGTGAAAAGCCGTGAAGTGGAGCGGCACCCGGTCGCCCAAGTTCTCCAGAATCCATTCGCACATCTGCCTGATTTCCGCCGGGTCGTCGTTGAGGGTGGGAATGACCAGGTTGGTAATTTCAAGCCACACCTTCCGTCGCTGGAGTTCCTTCAGCGTTTCCAGCACGGGTTTCAAGTGCGAAAGGGTCAGTTTGCGATAGAAGTCCTCACTGAACGCCTTCAAGTCCACATTGGCCGCGTCAATGTTTTCGTACACCTGGGGCAGGGCCTCCTGGGTAATGTAGCCATTGGTGACCATGGCGCTTTTCAGGCCGCGTTTCCGCCCCTCTCGGGCTAAATCCATCACGTACTCGGCAAAAACCGTCGGCTCGTTGTAAGTGTACGCCAGGCTGGCGCACCCGTGCTGTTGGGCCAACTCCACGGCTTGTCCCGGCGGCAGGTTAAAGGCCCGGCCCTGGTCGTATTGGGCCTTAGAAAGGTCCCAGTTCTGGCAGAACTTACAGCCCATGTTGCAGCCTGCCGTGCCCAGGGAGAAAATGGTCGTCCCCGGCAGGAAGTGAAACAGGGGCTTCTTTTCGATGGGGTCCACGTGCACGGCATAGGGTTGGGCATAGGCCAGCGCGTACAGTTTTCCCCCCTCGTTGCGCCGCACGTAACAGAAACCCGTCTGCCCTTCCCTGAGGTGGCAATGACGGGGGCACAGATAGCAATGTATCCGCCCGTCCTCCATCGGTTCCCAAAAAAGTGCTTCTTTCATAGGCTCCTCCTACTGCCCACGCCTCCCCCCACCACGATACAGCCACCCCTGACCACCCCGATGCAGGCCATAACCCCTTCCCGCGTGCGGGCCCCCTTTCTTCCCCCCGC
>DTZQ01000644.1 GCA_012961305.1 Armatimonadota bacterium
CGAGGCCGACGTGCGCCTGGAACCGGGCAGCCGGGAAGCCCTGATTCGGGCCTGCCAGGGCATGACCCGCACCCGCATTGAGCAGGTGTTGCTGAAGGCCATCGCTGATGACGGCGTGTTAGACGAGCGGGACATTGACCTGGTGTTGGAGGAAAAGCGGCAACTCATTCGCCGCACGGAGGTCCTGGAGTTCTTCGCCGCCGCGGAAAATCTGGATGACATTGGCGGATTGGACGTGTTGAAAACTTGGTTGCGCAAGCGGGCTCTGGCTTTCTCCCAGCGGGCCCGACGCTACGGCCTGCCCAACCCCAAAGGGCTCCTTTTGGTGGGCATTCAGGGCACCGGCAAGTCCCTCTCGGCCAAGGCCACGGCCCAGTTGCTGCGGGTGCCCCTGCTGCGCCTGGATGTGGGCCGGCTGATGGGCAGTTTGGTGGGGGAATCGGAAGCCCGAGTGCGGGAGATGATTCGCGTGGCGGAGGCTATGGCTCCGGCCGTGCTCTGGATTGACGAATTGGACAAGGGTTTCCGGGGCCTGACCAGCAGTTTCGTAGGTGATTCGGGCACTTCTGCCCGGGTGTTCGGAACCCTCATTACCTGGATGCAGGAGAAGACCGCGCCGGTGTTCGTCGTGGCCACCGCCAACGATATTGACGTGCTGCCGCCGGAACTGCTGCGGAAAGGGCGGTTCGACGAGATTTTCTTCATTGACCTGCCCCACGAGCGGGAGCGGCGGGAGATTTTCGAGGTGCACCTGCGCAAGCGCCGGCCTCATCGCCTGCGGGAGTTCGATTTGGACGCGCTGACCGCCGCCTCCGTTGGCTACAGCGGAGCGGAGATTGAACAGGCCATCATTGAGGCCATGTATGATGGCTTCGAGGAGCAGCGCGAGTTCACCACCGAGGACATCTTACGCGCCCTGCAGCAAATGGTGCCCCTGTCGCAAACTAAGGCGCAGGACATTGAACGACTCAAGCGCTGGGCCGCCGAGGGCAAAGCGCGGCTGGCCTCTCAGCGGTGAATTTCGACCGGAGACTGAGGGGCATTTTCTCCCCCTCACCAATTTCCAACCGCGGGGGGCGGCGCTGGGGCTGTATCGTGGTGGTAGGAGGTGGTTCTATGTCCCATTTCACGAAAATCGAAACTCAAATCCGCAACCTGACCATGTTGCGGCGGGCCCTGGACGATTTGGGCTACGAGTACGAAGTGGGCGAAGTGAAGGTGCGGGGCTTCGGCGGACAGACGACGCTGGCCGACCTGGTCATTCGCCAGCCTAACGGCTACGACATCGGCTTTCGCTGGGCGAATGGACAGTATGAAATGGTGGCTGACCTGTGGGGCTTGCGGGTGGACCGGGAGAAGTTCCTGCACGCACTCACCCAAAGGTATGCTTATCACACCATCCGAGCGGAGGCCGAGGCCCAGGGTTTTGCGGTGGTTGAGGAGGGAATCCAGCCGGACGGGAGTATTAAATTACGAGTGGAACGATGGCGGTGAAACAGGAAATTGAATTTGTCATCCGGCCCGATGGGCGAGTAGAGGAGCGGGTACGGGGGGTTAAAGGCCCCCGGTGTGAGATGCTGACCGCGGCCATTGAACGGGCCTTAGGAGTGGTGCGAGAACGTCAGCACACGGCAGAATATTATGCCGAGGCCAGTGAGGAAGAGCCGGCCGCGCAGCAAGAGGGGCAAAGTTAAGGGGAAGGAGAGTTCATCTATGCTGCGGAAACTGGTCAGCGGGCTGCGGCTGTGTGCGCAGTGGTCGCGCCTGCGGCGTTTGGAACGACGAGCCACAGAGTTGGAACGACGGGCCGATATGCTGGAGCAGCGGCGGAAGGCATTGGAAGCAACCCTGGCCCGCCTGGAATGGATGGTGCAGGAGCAGCAGGAGGAGTTGGCGAAACGGGAGGCCGTCCAGGAGGAACTGGAACGGGAACTGGACCGCTTAGAGGCCCAGTTGGAAATCATCCAGTCCCAAGCAGCGGAGGACGAACGATTAGCCCTGCTGGAAGCCTTGACCCCGCTGCTAACCCAACTGCCCACCATTCGCCAGGCTCTGGAGGAGGAAAAAGTTAGCCTGACGGCCCGAGATGTGCTGGCTTTGTTCGGGCCGGTGGAAGAAATCCTGCGGAAATGGGGCTGGGAACCGCTGGGAGAGGTGGGAGACATGGTGGTCTTCGACCCCCAATGGCACGAACCAGCAGGCGAAGAGACCATTGAGCCGGGGGAGCCGGTGGTGGTGAAATACGTGGGTTCTACCTATCGGGGTAGGTTACTGTGTCGCGCTCAGGTGGCCAGGTTGGTTAACAAAAATGAGCCGGGTCATCGCCATTGATTTTGGGACCACCAATACGGTGGTAGCAGAGTGGTGCACCGGGGACGATGCGCCCCGGACACTGCGCCTGCCGCGTTTGAGCACGCGGCCGGAGGGGGAAGTGCCGGCCGTAGTGCCTTCACTGTTGTACGTGCGCAATGCGGCGAGGGGAGAGGTATTGGTGGGAGAGGAGGTGCGGCGCGGCGGTTGGGACCGAGTGGGCGATGGCCGGTTCTTCGCCGGTTTCAAACGTCATCTGGCCGCAGACATTCCGGGGTTCATCCCCGAACTGGACGGGGTGGAAGCCACCCCAGAATGGGTAGCCACTCAGTTCCTCCGGGCAGTGCTGTGGGGTTTGGAAGACCTGGATGTGGAACGGGACGAGTTCCTGTTCACCGTCCCGGTAGGGGCGTTCCAGCGCTACGTCGGCTGGCTACAGACCTTTGCCCAGGCCCAGGGGCTGCGGCGTTTGCGCATAATGGACGAGTCCACGGCCGCCGCCTTGGGCTACGAGGTGGCCCAGCCCCATCACTTGCTATTGGTATTTGACTTTGGCGGCGGTTCCCTCGATTTGTCGCTGGTGCGTACACCCTCCCTTCACCCTCAGGCTTGGAAGGACAGCGGGAGTCAAGTGGTGTGTGCGGCTGTGCTGGCCAAAGCCGGACAGATGATTGGAGGGGAGGACTTGGACGAATGGCTGCTGGATGACCTTTTGGCTCGGTTGAATCGCTCGCGGGAGGAGGTGCGAGGGGTGTTGCGACCCCTGCGGGCAGCCGCGGAGGCGGTGAAAAAGCGACTGTCCTTTAATTCCCAGGCTGAATTTCGCTTTTTCGATGCTGATGCCCAACGGATGTACCGCTTGACCTACCGCCGGGAAGAATTTGAAGCCTTGCTGGCCGCGCGGGGCCTGTTTGACCGCTTGCATTCGACCTTCGACCTGCTATTCCAGCAGGCAGCCCAGAAGGGCATTGGCCGCGAGGATGTGGAGCACGTGCTGCTGGTGGGAGGAAGTTCTAAAATCCCGGCGGTGCAGGAATTGGTGCGGAAGGAGTTCGGAGAGGAGCGAGTCCGAACCCATCGGCCCTTTGAAGCCGTGGCCCACGGAGCAGCCCGCTTTGGACATGACCTGCGGCTGCGGGACTTTGTGTACCACAGTTACGGAGTGCGGGGCTGGAACCACGCTGCCCGGCAGCACGAATACGACCTTATCGTCCCGGCCCTCACCCCCTACCCCACCCTCCGGCCCATTGTACGAGAATATGCCGCCTCCGTGCCCGACCAGCCGGCGATGGAGTTGGTAGTGGGCGAAATAGAGCACGGCGAGGCTCAGCGGTTGGAGGTAGTCGTGCGCGACCATCGGGCGCGGGTTTTGCGCTCGCCGGCGACCCCCACCGGCTACCGATTAGTGTCTGCCGACCGGGTAGTGCCGGTCAACGAGGGCCTTCTGGTGCCCCTTGACCCGCCGGGACAGCCGGGGGTCAATCGCCTCCGGGTGGCCTTTGCCATTGATGGACAGCGGACCTTGCGGGTGACGGTAACGGATTTGTTGACCGGCCAAGTGCTTCTGCAGGAGGAACCTCTGGCTCAGTTGAGGTGAACGACCATGCGGCGGAAACTTCCCACCGGCTTGGAACCCAGTCTATCCCCCTGGCCGGTGACTGGTCCCCGCACGGGACTGGAACCGGGCTTCGGGCCCGCCTGGTTTGACCGGGTGGAACCCCTGACGGAGGAAACCGACCCCTCATCGGGCCTGCCGCTGCGGGTGCTCAGTTTGAAGGATTACACGGAAATGGTTTTGGTCCCCGCCGGGGAGTTCGTGTGGGGCAATTTCCGGGGCCGACCGGATGAACGTCCCGCCCGGCGAATTTACTTGGACGCTTTCTACATTGACCTGCATCCCGTCACCAATGCCCAGTATCGGGTATTTCTCCAGTACATTCAAGCCCTGGATGACCACCGGCGGTGCTATCCTGCCGAGCACCTGGCTTTAGCGGTCAAAAAGCGTAACCATGCCCCCCGTCACTGGGCAGACCGGCGCTGGGCCCGTCGGGAGCAAGCGGAACGGTTTAACGGGGCGACCCAGCCGGTGGTGGGGGTGACCTGGTACGATGCCTATGCCTATGCCCGGTGGGCGGGCAAGATGCTGCCCACGGAGGCCCAGTGGGAGAAGGCCGCCCGGGGGCCGGACGGGCGGATTTGGCCCTGGGGGAACCAATGGGACCCAGAGCGGCTCAATTTTGGCAGTCGGGTGGGCCGGACGACGCCCGTGGACCAGTACCCGCAGGGAGCCAGCCCCTATGGATGCTACGACATGGCCGGCAATGTGTGGGAATGGTGTTTGGACCGCTACCGGCCCAATTACTATGCCTATGCGCCCCAGGTGAACCCGCCCGGTCCGGAAAACGGCCTCGACCGCGTCTGTCGAGGAGGAGCCTGGAACTATCTGGCCCGCTACGCCCGCACCACTACCCGCCAGTATTTCGGCCCCGGCGACGCCTACCAGTTCATTGGCTTCCGCTGCGTTTTGCCAGTGGAATGAACTATTTGAAATCTCAAATCCCCTTACCCACCCTGCCCAGGGCAGCCTTTAAGTCCCGCTCCAGTTCCTCCGCCGAGCGGGAACCTACATATACAGCCACTATTTCCCCCTTTCGGTCGAAAACGAAGGTCGTGGGGAGGGCCGCTACCCCGAACTGAAATTCCAAACGCCCCTTGTCCAAAAGGATGGGATAGGTAACTCCTTTCCGCTGTACGAACTTGCGCACGGCCTTCGGGTCATCATTGGTCACCCCAATAATCGCTACCCCCTGCCCCTTATACTTCTCATGTAACGACTGCAGGTCGGGAATTTCCCGCACGCACGGGGGACACCAGGTCGCCCAGAAGTTCAGCAGGACGACCTGGCCCACATAATCCGCCAGCACCACTTCTTTACCATCCAAGTTGGTCACCCCTTCGGTCACTTCCCCCAAAGGCACCCCCTTGGGAGGCTTGCCCGGCACCATACAACCGCTTACCCAGAGGGCTAACCCCAGCCAAAGGCATTTTCTTTTCATCTGATACCTCCTACCTCGCTGCCCCCTACTGAAGGAGGGCTGAATGCTTGCCCTTAAGTTATACCCCAATCGGCGCAAGTTGACAAGTATTTTCGACGGGAACCCTGTCCCTACAACAAATCGTGGAGTCCGAGCCCACAAATTGATGCTGGTTGCGGGAACCTAAAAGGGGGTACAATACGTCTGAGAGAATGAGGGGGAAAGGGTGGCACAGCCATGAGCGAAATTGGCCGGCGCATCAAGCAGGCGCGAGAAGAGAAGGGGCTCACCCAGAGCCAGTTAGCGGCGGTGGTGCATTGCAGCCCGCAGGCGATTTCCAACTGGGAGATTGGCAACCGCACGCCCTCTTACGAGGATTTACAACGGCTGGCGGAGGCCCTGGGCCGACCGCGCAGTTGGTTCCTGGGAGAGGAAATGCCCCTGCTCCCCCTGCAATCGGCCTGGCAAGAAGTGGAACAAATGCGGGCCCGGCTGGACTACCTCAGCGCCTTGCTGCGGCAGACCACCCAGGCCTTCCTGCCACCTGTGACCGTAGGGGTGAGCGACGAGGAAGAGGAACGAATCCTGCTCCAATGGGTGCTGGATACAGAGCAGGACATGCCTTCATTGGTGAAACAGGTGGAACGGGGCGAAATTCGCTGGGCCACGCTGATTGCCCTGTGTGATGAACTCATCCGGGCAGCGGTACGCCTGCGCCCCCGCTACCACAACCAGGTGTTAAGACCGGCCGCCTTGGCCCTGCGGCAGATTGCCCGGGCCCTGGGCGACCAGGGCTACCGGCGAGAAGCCATCGAGGCGGGCGAGCAGGCCGCCAAGTTGTTTGATGAGTTGGATGACCCCTCCTGCCGCCAGGATGCCCTGCTGAACCTGTACAACTTGGCTTTGTTCTATCTGGGCCAGGGGGAGTTGGAAAAGGCCCGGGAGTATGGCGAGGTAGCCGCCAGTGCCGAGGACTGGACCGTGCTTTGGCGGGCTTGGGGCTTATTGGCAGAGTTGGAATACAACTTCGCCCTGCAGCCGGACGATTGGGAACTGACCTACTGCCAGCGCATGTTGACCCTGGCCGATGCCCACGAGGAGGACGACCCGGAACAGGCGGCCCGCGCCCGCTGTCTGGCCTATGAAATTCAGGGCAACTTCTACTTCACCCACGGCCAGTACGCGGCCGCGTTGGAAGCAGCCCGGCAGGAATTGCAGGAAAGCCGAAAAAGCCCACAGCATCGGGTTGCCAATGCTCACTTGGATGTGGCCCAGTATGCCTTGGCCCTGGGAAACACGGAAGAGGCCTTTGCCCACTTGGCCCAAGCCACCAAAATCATCCAGGCTCTGGACGCGAAGGCCCTCAAAGCCCGCGCCCATGCCCACTACGCGGAAGCCTATCGGCTGATAGGCCAGGTGGAACAGAGCCGCATCGAGGCCCATCAGGGCCTGCAGGTGGCCTGGGAGTGTGAGGCCCTCTGGCCCATGATTCTCTGCGAAATGGCCTATGCAGCCGCCTGCACCGCCTCGGAGCAATGGGCAGAAGCCCTGTTCCACGCCCGAGAGGCCCTGAACGTGGCCCGCCGAATGGGCTTGCAACCCTATCAGCAGCGGATTCGGGGGTTAATCGAGGAAATCCAGACCCAATCGTTACAAGCAGCCCGCCACCAAGAACAGCCGCCAGCCGTTCGTCCGCGGCTGCGGGCCGTGTAACCTTTGGGAGGAGATAACCATGAGATGGCTGAGGAAACTTACCCGTTGGCTACTCTGTGGCCTGTTGGTCGCAGGACTGGCCCTTACGGCCTGGCGGCCAGCCCAGGCCGGGGAGAAGAACAAAGGCGCCGGCGGTGGAGATACTGGCGTCATTGCGGAGGTGTTCGCCGAAAGTGAACTTTAAGGCGCCACAGGAGACTAACCATGCGCAAGAAGGGAGCAATCCCCATCGGACTGGCAGGCGGATTAGTCCTGGGGTTCAGTTTGTTTTCCCTCGGCAGCGGGGTTCAGGCGTCGGCCCTGTTTGATAAGTTGAAGGGGAAAGGCCGCGACCATTCCCCTCCCAAACAAGAGGACCGGCCTCAGAAAAAGAAACCGCCGCCTCCCAAGGAGCCACCCAAATCCCAGAAACCGCCGGCGAAACAGAAACCTCCTCCGCCCAGTGGTGGTTCGGGCAGTAACTTGCACAACAAAACCAAAGGGCATGGCAGCCCGCCTCCCAGTCCCCCACCCCGGACGAACCCTCCACCTCGAACCGGTTCCCCCTCC
>DTZQ01000645.1 GCA_012961305.1 Armatimonadota bacterium
CGCCTTGGCGGTGAGGAAAGAGCATCAACCCAAAGGGGGTAGACTACCAAGAGGAGGAACTCAGGGATAAAATATGGCATGAATGGCATTGACCTGTTGGCAGTTTTGTTAGTTGGTTTCAATGCCTACTGGGGTGCCCGCCGGGGTTTTTATTTAGGGCTGTTGGATTTGGCTGCCATCGTAGTGGCCTTGGGAGTGGCTTCCATAGGCTATTCGGTGGGAGCCTGGCTGTTAGGCCATCTCTTGGGCTTGCGGGGAGCCGCGGGCGGATTAGGGGGATTCGTGTTAGTGGCTTTGACCGTTGCCAAATTGGTTTCGCTGGGGCAGCGTTTCCTGCCGGCCCGGGAGGGGAAACCTCCGGCCTGGGAGCGAATAGGTGGCGGCCTCATCGGCACCCTCCTGGGGGTACTAATGGCCGCCCTGCTGCTCAGCGCCCTGGCCGGATTGCCCTTGGGCGAACCCATCCGCACTTCCTTCTTGGGCCGGCCCTTCGCCCAGGGTGTCCCCCACTTGTACCAGACCTTGGAAGCATGGGGAATGGATTTGCCCAAACTGGTGCAACTTCCCCGGGACTACGAGGATGAACTGGCCCCTGTATTCAAAACCCAACTTCAATTCCGCCGCCTCAATTTCACCCGCTTGGACGGGGCTACCTGCATCAAATGCCGAGGCCGAGTTAAATTTCTTGGCTACCTCAGGAAGGATGAGGGCCCCTTGACGCCGAAATTTCAATGTACCCGTTGCGGCCGCACCTCAGATGGCTGCCAGACCTTTGAGGGATTTCATCGGATGTATGGCAAGTGCCCCACCAAGGTCGCGAATGACGGTTATCAGTTGGACTGTGGGATGTGGAGCAACGGCGAGTGGGTAATTCCCCGGGGCCGCTGTCCAGTATGCGGCGAGGCGGCGAAGGAGTGGTTGGAAAAGCCATGGTGAACTGGATATTGGCCATGGATGTGGGGGGGACCAAACAGACCGTAGCCCTGGCTGACGGAGAGGGGCAAATCCAGGTGCAACAGCGGCGGCCCACAGAACGAGAGAGCGGTGCAGAGGGGGGTATTGAAGTGCTGCTAGAGATGGCCCACGAGGTAGTGGCCGAAGCGGGTCTTACCTTGACCGAAGTGGCCCGAGTGGGCATTGGTTTTGGGGGACCGGTGGATGTCCGCACGGGCACCGTTTTGCTGTCCCATCACGTGCCCGGCTGGGAAAACGTCCCCCTGCGGGCGATAATGGAGGAAAAGTTGGGCCTGCCCACGGTGGTGGACAACGACGCCAACGCAGGAACGTTGGGAGAGGCCCGCTTTGGCGCTGGCCGAGGGGCTGAGGATTTGGTGTATATCAACATTGGTACGGGAATCGGTGGGGGCATCATGGTCAAGGGGCAATTGGTGCGCGGGGTGACCACTACGGCCGGAGAAATCGGGCACACTACGGTCAAGGAGGACGGACCGCTCTGTACCTGTGGCAAACGCGGCTGCTTGGAATCCATCTGCTCCGGCGATTCCATCGGCCGGCGGGCCCGGGAGGCGGTGACTGCCCAACCCAACGCTGGCCGCGCTCTGGTGGAAGCGGCCGGAGGGCAAGTAGGGGCCATCACCAGCGAAACGGTCTTTGCCGTTGCAGCGCAGGGCGATGCTTTGGCCCAAGCGCTGGTGGACGAAACGGTGCACTACCTCGCCCTGGCCATTGGCAATCTGCTCAACCTGCTCAATCCCGAACTGGTCATCATCGGGGGCGGATTGTCAGAGGTGGGAGACATTCTGTTCGTGCCGCTGCGCCAGGCGGTGAGAGAAATTGCCCTGGAGGTGCCCTATCGAGCGGCCCATATCGTACCCGCCGAACTGGGCTATGAGGCGGGCATTTTGGGGGCGGTAGCGTTGGCCTTGGAGTGAATTCTTGGAGGAGCAAAGGAAATGGACCAAGTGAGGGACTACCTGTATCGGACGGCCGAAGCCATTCGAGCGTTGCCCGTGGAGCAAATTGAGCGGATTATTGATTTGCTGTGGCAGGCGCGGCAGGAAGGGCGGCAAATTTTCGTGTTTGGCAACGGGGGGAGCGCGATGACCGCTTCCCATTTGGCCTGCGATTTAGGCAAGGGCACGGCCCGACCGGGCCATCGGCGGTTCAAAGTCCTTTCCCTCGCCGACAACGTAGCCCTGATGACCGCCTATGCCAACGACCTGGCCTACGAAGACATCTTCGTGGAACAACTCATTAACTTGTTCCAGCCGGGCGATGTGGTCATCGGCATCAGCGGCAGCGGCAACTCAGAGAACGTGCTGCAAGCGGTGCGCTACGCACGGGAACACGGAGGGGTCACCATCGGCTTCACCGGTTTTCAGGGAGGTAAATTGAAAGACCTGGCCGAAGAGTGTCTGATTGTGCCCAGCAACGACATGCAGAACATTGAAGACGCCCATCTGGTACTGACGCACATCCTCATGCAGGTGTTCCATCGGCGCGTGGAAGAGGAAACGGAGTGAGGATGGAGGTTGCCAGGGGTGATTGGCCAGTGGTGGGTGCATTACCGTACAGTTACCTCTACCAATGATTTGGCGCGGGCGGCAGCCCAGCGAGGAGCGCCGGAGGGGCTGGTCATTACGGCTGATTATCAAACCCAAGGACGGGGCCGCCGCGGGCGAGAGTGGTGGGCGCCGCGGAAGAAAAACCTGCTGTGGTCGGTGGTCCTGTACCCACCGCGGAGACCAGAATATCTGGGTTTGCTGACCCTGTTGGCAGGGGCAGCAGCGGCCCGGGCCGTCAGGGTGGTTACGGGCTTGCCGAGCGGTCTCAAGTGGCCCAATGACCTGTGGCTGTCCGGGCAGAAATTAGGCGGGGTGCTGGCCGAGGCTGCCATAGGGGGCAATGATTGGCAGTGGGCGGTGGTAGGCATTGGCCTTAACGTCAACCCCACCGGGGAGGAGTTTCCCCCGGAATTGCAAGGCCAGGCGACTTCCCTGCAGCAAGTTCTGGGCCGAGAAGTGCCGCGGGAAACTTTGCGCACCCGTTTGGAGGAGGAATTCTCCGCGCTGTACGAATGTTTTCGCCGAGGGGAGGATGAAGCCATACTCGCCGCCTGGCAGGCATTAGACGTAACTCAGGGCCGGGAAGTGGAGATAACTACTCCCCAGGGCCGATTGTGCGGGCGGGTGTTAGGAGTGGACCCGAAGGGGGCTTTGGAACTGTTGGACCCTGCGGGACGTTGTCACCGAATAATAATGGGTGAGGTGACTCTGCGCTGGTGACATTCCCTGGAGACGTGATAGACGTGGGGATGTGGATGACGTATGGACGGAAATTGAGCAACTGGGAAATAAAGTGGCCCTGAGGCTGTGTGACTAAGTGGGTGTCCAGCCACTATAATCATTGTCCCATTGCCCATAAATGTCTGTCCGTCCACACGTCTTGTAGTCCGCGTGCACCACTAAGGAACAACCATGCGAGTGCTGGTTACTGGGGCGCGGGGGATGCTGGGTTGGGATGTGTGCCGGGTGTTTGCGGCGCGGCATGAGGTAATTCCCACCCATCGGGCGGAGTTGGATTTGACGGACACTGCTGCCACGCTGGCTTACCTTCGCGAGCGAGCGCCGGGGGTGATTGTCCATTGCGCCGGATACACCAATGTTGACCAGGCAGAGCAGGAGCCAGAGGCTGCCTTTGCCGGCAATGTGTTGACCACTTGGAACGTAGTGCGTGCCGCCCAGGACACGGGAAGCCTGGTGGTGTACATCAGTACCGATTTCGTTTTTGACGGGACGCAGGAACGTCCCTACCACGAGTTCGATGCCCCACGGCCGCTGGGGGTGTATGCGCAGTCGAAGTGGGCCGGGGAGCAGTTAGTCCGTTCGCACTTACAGCGGTTTTTCATTGTCCGCACAGCGGGATTGTTCGGCCTGCACGGGCGCAATTTCGTGGCGGCCATTCTGGAACGGGCAGAGCAGGGCCAGCCGCTGCGCGTGGTCAGCGACCAAGTTTGTTGCCGCACCTACACGGTGGATTTGGCCGAGGCCCTGTTGGAATTGATAGACTGTCCACTCTTTGGCACCTATCACCTGACCAACGCGGGGTACAGTTCATGGTACGATTTCGCGCGGGAAATCCTGGCCGCCGCGGGTTTAGAGGAAGTGTCAGTCCAGCCTATTAGTTCGGCGGCCTGGGATGGGCCGGCCCGTCGTCCAGCCTATTCGGTGCTGGATAACCTCTGCTGGCGCCTGACCGGTCACCAGCCGCTGCGTCCCTGTGCTGAGGCTTTGCGAGATTATCTGGCCGCCCGTCAGGTCCCCAATAGTCATTAACCTTCTGCCCGCCAACCCGATGCTCGATACTGGCCTCCAGCATCAACCCGGTGAGGAGACTGCGATGGCGAGAAAGAGAAAGAAACCCTCCC
>DTZQ01000646.1 GCA_012961305.1 Armatimonadota bacterium
AGGCAAAAAGCGGTTGGTCTACGAGCAGCCGTTCGTTGAAGCAGGAAGCAGGTTCTAAAGGGGCCCGGTCCCCTTGGGGTAAATCCGGCGGAACGGTTCAGAGAAATGCCACCAAGAAATTACATCGGTTAGAAACCGGAAAGGAAACAAGTGCGTTTGGCAAAGTGTATCATCATCGGGCAACAGCCAGCAGACAATCAAGGGAAGGGAGGAACAAGTCATGCGGATTGCTCGCGGAATGAAACTCTGGCTTTGGTTGAGTATCGGTGCGTTCCTGATGGGACGGGGATTGGGAGGGGCCAAGGAGGGAGAGGAGGAGAAACCAGTCCCTCCCCCCCAAGGCGCCATTGTGCTGTTTGATGGCAAGGACTTGAACCAGTGGACGAACCCCAAATGGCGGTTGGTGGAGGGGGCAATGGAGGTCCGAGGGGGCAGCAATCGTACCAAGAGGGAGTTCGGCGACTTCCATCTGCATCTGGAGTTCTGGTTGCCCCTAATGGCGAATAGAAGGGGACAGGGCCGGGCCAACAGTGGCGTCTATCTGCACGGACTCTATGAAATTCAGGTGTTGGATTCCTACCACAACCCAACTTACCCCACAGGCCAATGTGCGGCCATCTATGGCCAGAAGCCGCCGGATAAAAACGTCGCCAAACCGCCTGAGCACTGGCAGACCTTTGACATTTATTTCCGAGCGCCGCGACTGGGCTCCGAGGGCAAAGTGAAAGAGAAAGCGCGTGTGACTGTGTTCTGGAACGGCGTTAAAGTGCACGATAACGTAGAAATCAAGCAGTCCCGGCCGCGGACCAAGGGCCCTATCCTCCTGCAAGACCATGGCTGTCCCATACGCTACCGGAACATTTGGATTGTGGCAGGGGCCACAATGCCAGCGGATTAGTAATTCCCTTTCCCGACGGTGTTTGAGGGCTGGTTTTGCCTAAGCCCGGTGGGACACGCGGCCAAGATGGCATTCGCGATGGGAGGGACTATGTTAGGCAAACTTGGGATTACGAGCAGCGGTGTAGCCACGCTGCTCTGTTTTCTATGGTCATTGGAGGGTTGTATTGCGACCGCGGAACCCGAACTGCTCGGTATGTTCTACCGGGCGGACAGGCCCTTCCCTCAATTCCTGCCCTTTTGGCGCGAGGCCTGGAGCCTCAAAGATGCCACCGGCGAGACGCTCCAGTACGCCTACGCCGGGATGCCGGTGGGCGGTTCGGTCCACGTCTTCCTGCGCAATACCGGGCTGGAACCCTTGGAGGTGGAGGAGGTGCGGCTGGAGGGCCTCAGCCTGAAGCGGGCCATTGCCTTCTCCGAGCAAAAACGCAAGCGACTGCTCCGCCCGGCCAGCATTTACTTTGCTGACCTGACGACAGCCGAGCGCGAGCGGCTGCTCTCGGCCGGGGAGCCGGTGTGGTGGCGGGTGGAGCCGCAACCCGTTTCCCCAGGCGGGACGGCGCAGGTGCTCGTGCGGCTGCGGCGCACCCCGCAGAGCAAAACGCTCCGCCTCGGACTCCAATGGAACGGCGGCACGCTGGAGGTGCTCGTCCCCGTGCGCCCAGACCACCCCCGAATGGCGGGTATCTTTTTCTCCTCCGCTCTGAATCGGGTTTACCTGTACCTCCACCATCCTGGGGATGGCGGACGGAAGCCACGGCGAATTCTCCTGGGCGGCCGGGACGTCACCCGGGACTCGACCATAGGCTACGACGAGACCCTCGATATAGTCCCAGTCGTGCTCCGGCGGAGGAAACCCCTGTCCCCCGGTTCGTTCCATGTTTTCCAGGCCGAGTACGAGGACGGCCTCACTGCGTCCGCGGGAATCCGCGCCTGGAGTGGCGACTTCGCCTACGGGATGTGGGGAAGCAAGCCGGGCAAAGAGGGCGACGATGAACTGGCCCGCTGGTACGTGTGGGACCTCTACGAACACAACATCAATGTCCAGATGGAAATGGTCGGCTCTGCAGCGGTTCGGGGGTTCCTGAAGAGCGAAGCAGGACGTCAACTCTGTGCCGAGTTGGGCATCCGACGAATGGTGAACGAGCCGGGCAAGGGCAACCTAAAAGAGCCCTGGGCCTATTTTCTGGTGGACGAGCCGGATTGCGGCGACTATCGGGTCCAGGAACTGAAACCCCACTTGCGGGTGGGGAGCCTGGCCCAGGCGTTGGTCCAGCGCAGCCGCGAACTGCGGGCCCGGGACCCGCTGACGCCCCATCTGTTGAACGTGGACCTGACTTTCAAACCGGACAACTGGTACATCTACGGTCAGTTGCCCGACATCCTGGCGGCCGACCCGTATTATCAGGAGCGGATTCGCGCGGCCTATTACGACCACCCGGACCGGCTGCCCCTTTACACCAAGGCGCTCTACGTGTACGCCGTGGGTAGGGTGTGCCAGTCGGCCTGCGCGCCGAAACCTTTGCATCTCATCCTCAACTCCGTGCATCATATCGAGAAAGAGCAGCCGTTTCGTTTTGCTACGCCCGAAGAGAAGCGCGTGGAGGTCTATTACGCGCTGGCTGTGGGCGCCAAGGGGCTTTCCTACTGGTGGTACACTCCGGTGCCTCCGTATCTGGGGGTGGGTGCCGATGACCCGCAGGCGCGTGCCCTGTGGCGGGCTATCGGCCTTTTGGGTGCTGAGGTGCGGACCGCCGGCCCGGTGCTGGTGCGGAGTTGTCCTGCCCCGCTGCCGGTGACCGCCTCACGGCGGCTGTGGGTGCGCACTTTGCTGGCTGGATTGGATACAGTAGTGGTCATTTGCGTAAATGACGATTATGCCAGCGACCGGCTCGGAACGGTCGTGCGGCCCTTGGAAAGGGCCGAAGTGAACCTCCGCCTCCCGGCCTGGCTGGAGCCGAAGGAAGCCTTTGAAATCACCTTCGAGGGCCCTCGCGATATTGCGTGGGAGCGTCGGGGAGCGGACGTGGCCCTGCATCTGGGCCGGGTAGACCTCACGCGACTCATTCTCATTTCCGCCGACCCCCAACTGCGCGACCATCTGCAGGCCCTCTACCAGGAGCAGTTCGCGGCCAAAGTTGCCCGCCTGGTCGCTCAAAAAGTGGAGACAGACCTCCCGCTCTCTCCCGGTGGTGGGCGCGAGGAGTAAGCGAACGGGTGCTGTGAGAAGCCAGCAATTCACGTTAGGGCTGTCCTCAATCGAACACCACAAGATGATTAACAAACTCAAAAAGACCCATTTCCCCTGGATGTATGAGGTTTCAAAGTGCTGTGTTCAGGAAGCCTTGCGAGATTGTGAAAGGGCATTTAGAAACTTTTTCAAGGGATTGCAAGAGGGTAGAAAATAGGGGAATTAGCGAAAGATACGTTAATTGCAGGAAAATTACGAGCCTATAGGCTGGCGAGAGGCTTCTGCCCTCGGAAGGGTGTAAGTAGAGATGGCCCGTGCCTCGCACGGCTCTAAAATGGAGCAAAGGAGAGGAATCATGAACTGGAGGAGCATTTTCCTGGTGATGGTTTTGGGGGTCGGGGCCTGGACGGCGGCGGAGGCCGCGGAGGGTAAAGTTACAGTACAGGTGACCAACGCTCCCCTGGCAGAGGTGCTGCAGTCTTTGCAGGAGCAAACGGGGGTGGAAATTGTGCTGGCAGAGCCAATAGAAGAACGACTGACTCTGAACCTGACCGATGTACCCCTGGAGACTGCTCTGAAACTCATCTGCCAGGCCGCGGGATGTACCTATCGTAAGGAGGATGGGCGTTACTTAGTTACCGCCCAGGAGCGACCGGCTCCGATGGCCGCTCCGCCTTCCCCTGCGCCGGAGGAAGGGCGAGCGCTGGTACACCATGGTTTTGAAGGTGAGGTAGAAGGTTGGCTGGCGATGGGGGGAGAAGTAAAGGTAACGACGGAAAAGGTCCGGGTGCACACGGGGACGGGAGCCTTAGAGTATCGCTATACCCTGGCCCCGGAAACCTTCAACTTCCTCCTGCGACCTCAGCCGGGAGACTTAACCGGGGCGCGGTCTCTGCGCTTCTGGCTGAAGACCAGCCACGATGCTGCTCTGCTGGTGATAATTACCGAGGCCGATAAATCCCGTTACAATGCCGTCCTCTTCAGCCGGGCTAACACCTGGCAGCATATCAACCTCAGCCTGGACCGTTTCCTGCTCGCCGATGAGAGCACCGATGAGAACAACCGCCTGGATTTAGCCCTAATTGGCAATTTGGCCCTGATGGACGTTACCTCACTGCTGGCCCAAATGGCTCAAAAGTCCCTGCCGCCGGAGGAAAGGCATCTGTGGTTAGATGAGTTCGAGGTCAGCACGGGCGAAGCGCCCACTTCCTACACGGTGCGGCCAGGAGAACAGGGGCCGGAACTGGTCTGGGACAATTTCGAGGGCGGCTTTTTGCCCTGGATAACCCTTGCCGGACAGGTGGAACTTTCCCCCGACACTCCCCTGGGAGAGGGTCATTCCTTCCACTGGAAGTACGAAGTGCAGCCCAACCAGTTGACAGGGTTAATTGCCCTTTTCCCCCGGACGCCGGCGGCCGCTCAGGCGCGGGGAATTTCCCTCTGGGCCAAAACCAGTACCGATACTACTTTACTCATTGGCTTGGAGGAGGGACAAGCCGGCCCGCAGGGCAAGCCGAGTTACCACACCTTGCTGCCCCTGCGGGCCGCTGACGGTTGGCAGAAGTACATCTTGCCCTTCGCCGCTTTTCAGCCCGATGAGGACAAACCTGACCCCAACGGCCGGTTGGACCTAAATCAGGTAAACATCGCTTTTTTCGTGGATGCCCGTCTTCTGCAGGGCCAAACGGGGTCGGGGGAAATGTGGTTTGACGAAGTGCGACTGATAGTGGAGTAATACGGTGGGAGATATGCTTATAAACAGCCTTCTTCTCTGGTCCCTGGCCTTGGCTGGACTGGGGGAAAGTGGGGTTTACTTTTGTTCAGGAGGGTCGGGCCCAATGTGTTATCCTGGCTGGAATAGAGGACACCTTTGCCGCTCGTAAATTGGCCGCAGCCGTGCAGTTCCGCACTGGGGTGGCCATTCCCCTCGTAGCGGCGAGGGACTGGCGGCGGAAGGAAGCGCTGGGAGCAGTACTGGTGGGGAGTGTGGGGTCAAACCCGGCTGTACGTGACTTGGCCGCGCGCTGCGGGCTGGCCCTTTCGCCAGCCGAGTTGACCGAGGATGGTTACCTCCTGCGCACGATGCCTGAGGAGGGAAACATGCTGCTGCTAACAGGGGAGGGTTCCAGTGGACTGCATAGTGCTGTATCATCAGCACAATCCCCGCTACTACCGTAGCCGCGATTACTTCCTGGAGTACTGGGAGGGGGAGCAATGGCGGGAACTGGTGCGGGTAGAAGGGAACCAGACCGGCGGCTGGATAGCCCACACCTTCCCTCCGGTCACCACCGACCGGTTGCGCCTCACTATTACCCTGAATACGGGAACCGTATGGGCTTGGGGGAGGTGGGGGCCCGGTACGCCGGAGAACAGCCATAGTGAACTTGTGCAGGGGGAAAGAGTGTGGTATAATGGGCTCATCTATTTTCTGGCTTCGTGAGGAAGGATATATCATGACCTCTACGGTGTTATTGAGCGGATTGCTGGCCTGGACCTGGCTGGCAGGGGTCAGCAAGGCTGAGGGGCCGCTCCCCTTCCCCGATTGGGGGGGGCAGGCGGCCAATTTAATGGCCAAGTTTTACCTCTGGGATGCCCAGCAGAACGAGGGCGGGGGCCGCTCAGATGCTAAAACTTCCGGAGGCCTCGGTTGGGGTGAAGGTCCCTTCCTCATGAACTACATCCTGGCCTATCGTGCCCTGCCGGACACTTATTGGTTGGATAAGGTCATCGCCCATTTTGACCGCATGGTGGACAACTTGTCCGACCCCGATGGAGACGGATTTTGGGGCTGGCGGGATGTGAGGTACTTGGTGGGCATCGTCCGCGCCCGGCCGAGAGCCAAGGCTGAGGGTGCCACCTTGGAACCGCCAGAGCAGCGGCCCTACGTGATTCGCGGCGGTGACCGCGTCACCGGCCACACCTACCGCCTTACTTTCACCACTCCAGACACTTTCCGGCTCCTTGACCTGACCACCGGCGAGGTGCTCGCCGAGAACGTGCCCTACCAGGAGGGAAAGCCTTTTACCCTCATTCCCGGCGCAAAGTTCACCCTCCGGGGCCATCCGGTCAGCGGAACCACCTTTGAGATTGAGACCGTCCAGCCGCAGGAAATCGAGTACGTCGTCCACGACGGTATGGTCACCTATCCCATCGCTCAGTTCATCGAAATCGCCCTCACGGACGAAACTCTGCCCGAGCAGTACCGGGCCAAAGCCGAAGAGTACCTCCAACTGTTAGACCGACATTTCCGGCAGAAGTGGGAACGCTACTGGGTGGACCTGCCCAACGGCGCCGGGGCGTACACCTTTACGGGAAACCCTACGGAGCGGTTTCCCGGCTATTTGCTGCCCCACAATCAGTACTTGGCGCTGGGCCGGACTTGGTTAGTGCTCCAGGCCGTACCGGGAGTGCCTCAGCGCGAAGTTTACCGCGACCGGGCCGCGAAGATGGCCCGCTACTTTAAGCGGCATCTGCGGCTCAACGGTGAAGCCTACCTCTGGAATTACTGGGACCCACGGCCGGGGGAAAACATCCGCCGCCACCCGGAGGACGTGAGTCATGCGACCATTGACATTGGTTTCGCCGTGGAAGCCTGCCAGCGAGGCATAGTGTTTACCCCCCAGGACCTACGTCGTTTTGCCCGCACCTTTACCGAAGTGATGTGGAACGGTTCGTGGGAGAACCCGCTCTTTGGCCGGAATGTGAGCACCAATGAGGGAGGAAAGCGGGCTTTCTGGGAGTGGGCGAAACTTTCGCTGTGGGATGAGCGAGTCTGGCAGGTGGCTCAGGCCGCGTTCCTCAAGATGGGCCAGCCACCCAACCTGACCCCTACTTTGCTCTACCTCCTGGCCAAACGGAAGGGCATCCCGCCGAGCGAAAAGGAACGCTGGCTACAGTTGAGGAAGAAGCAGTAATCCTACGCCTTGCGGACAGCACCCCCACTTCTGACCACTAATGGAACCTCAAAAGAAGTGTAAACTTGTATTCCGTGCCCAATGCCTTTTGCCTCTGAGAGAGGGGTGGGCAGTGGTAGGGGTGTTGCTCCTGGCTTTGGCTCTGCGGGGACGGGGATTGGAGTGGGGCTTGCCCACTGCTCAGCACCTTTTCTCTTACCACCCTGACGAGTGGTCCCTGGTTGTCCGGGCCGCGCGCATGGCGGAAACTGGAGACCTGAACCCCCACTTTTTCAACTACGGCAGCCTGCCCATCTACTTCAATGCTTTGGTTTTCCATTTGGCGGCCAAGGGAGGGCTGACGGAACTGCAACCTCTGGGCAACGGCCTGCTCTACCTTCTGGCCCGGCTGGTTACCGTAGCCGCGAGCCTGTTCACCGTGTTCCTGACCTACCTGTTAGGGGCTCGGCTGTTCAGCAGGCAGGTGGGACTGGGGGCCGCTTTGCTGTTGGCGGTGACTCCGCTACACGTTGTCCACTCCCACTACGCGACGGTGGACGTGCCCCTCACTCTCTGGGTACTGCTGGCCCTGTGGGCCGCGGCCCACTTGTGGCCGGCAGAAACGCCTCCGGCGGGACGGGCCGCTTGGGGCTGGCACCTCTTAGCGGGGATGGCCCTCGGGTGGGGCACGGCGACCAAGTACAACGCCGCCCTGGCCTTGTTGCCGGTGGGCCTCGCCTCCCTCTGTTGGGGCCGGCAAACGCGGATGCCGCGTCGTTGCTTGCTGCCGCTGGCTCTGGTGGGCAGCATGGTGGTGGCCTTCCTGTTGGCCGAACCCTATGCCATAGGGGACTTCCCCCAATTTTGGCACGACCTCAAGGCCGAAATGCGCCACGCGCGGGAGGGCTGGACGCTGACCTATCGGGGCCTCGGCCCCGGCTGGTGGTACTACTTGAGGGTGGGCCTGCCGACAGGTTGGGGGTGGCTGCCGACGTTAATGGGAGGCGCGGCAGTACTGTGGGCGGGCGGACGCTGGCTGCGTACCCGGAGGATGAGGGCGGAAGGCTGGCTGCTGACCTGGATAGGGCCCCACTTCCTGCTCGTCAGCCAGGGCCGAGACTATTTCCTCCGTTATCTGCTACCCCTGTTGCCGGAACTGGCCCTGTTGGTGAGCGCTCTGTGGGGAGAGTGGGGCCTGGGAGCCAGGGGCCGGAGAGCAAAATTTTGCGCCGGGAGCATAGTGGCCGCGGTTCTGTTGGCGGCGGGCCTTAAAGCCACCGCCTACGTTTGTCTGCTGAGCCGGCCTGACGTGCGCGACCTGGCTGCCCAATGGTGTTTTCGCCACCTCCCACCGGGGGCCACCGTTGGACTGTTGAACGTTCCCTGGTTTTACACCCCCCCGCTCGTTCCCTACAACGGCGGCCCCCTGCTGAGCCGAGAGGAATTCCAGACCCAGTGGGCCGAGGGGCCTTACCGCCTGCAGTTGATAGAATACGGGCCTGAGGGGATAAAAGGGGAACGCCCGGAGTGGATGGTGCTCAGCGAGTTTGAGTTCGCCGATGCCCTGCGCTTAGGCCACACAGAGATAAGGGGCCTAATGCGGGATTTGAAGCGCCACTATCGCCTGCTCTTCCGCCAGCGACCCCGCCCGCGCCTGTTCGGCCTGACTTTCGACGCCGGAACTGCCCCCCACCACGATTGGCTGTACCCTATGCCAGAGGTGAGGGTGTACAGGAAAGACACCCATTGAGGCCGTGCCTCAGACAAATTGACGTATAAAGCGCGAGGTAGTATAATGAGAGTATGGACGGGTAACTCCCGAATCGCCCTCAAAGCCAGGACTGAGTACTGAGTGCTGAGGGGCTCGGTACTCATGACTCAGTCCTTTTCCCCGTTGCTCGGCGGTGATTATCTTAGCAGCACCGTAGAGGGAGACTACCTAATTTTAGAGGGCAAAGGTTAGGAGGAGGCACTAATGAAAGGCCACAGGTGCAATTTAATACCCATATTCTTGGCTGTTTTGGCCGGTGGTTTCTCTCTCCCAAAGTGGTGCCAGATGTCATCTTGCGCTGCTGAGGGCCGGGCGAAGGCCGCCGTTAGCCTTCGGCTGCGGACCGCTCCCTGGCAATGGACCGAAGAATGGCCCTTCCGTGACCTGCAGGTCCGGGTCAGCAGCGAAGACCCGCAATGGCCTGCCAGTCGCATCATTGACGGCGATACCTCGGAACCAGCCGGGCTGTGGCAGACGGAGCGGAACAATCCGCGTGAGGCAACGGTGGAACTCATCCTGCGTGAGCCCCGGAAAATTGACAACGTCCGCATCTACCACCAGCAGAACCCGCGCTACTATCGTAGCCTCGACTACACTATCAGCGTCAGGGTGGGGAACGAATGGCGGGAAGTCGCTGCGGTGCGGGACAATCGGCAGAGCGGCTGGCGTGACCATCCGTTTCTGCCCCTCCTCACCGACCGCGTTCGCGTCCACATCACCCGCTCTGAGTACGGCTATCGCATGGGCTTGAACGAAATTGAACTGCACTTCGTGGGCGAACCGAGGGGCGGAAGTTTCTCCCGCCGCTCCGCTCCCCACTACTGCGGTCGGCCCGTGGACCTGGGCCTCATCGAGTGGGAGGCGACGACTCCGCCGGGCACCGCTGTCCGTTTGCGCACGCGCACCGCGCCGGATGCGGGCGGTAGGCCGGGGCGTTGGTCGGCCTGGTCGCCCTACTATCCGCATCGTGGGGCGCGCATCGTGAGCCCGCGGGGGGCGTGGATTCAGTACGAGGCCCGCTTTGACAGTCAGAACGAGCAACTCCCCTGCCTTCGCTTCGTCCGACTGGGTGCGCCCCAAACGGTGCACGACCTCACCGTCAACGCATATCTCCTGCGGCCCGGCGAGGAGGTCTCCCTGGCCGTGCTCTTCGACCGTCCGATGGACACGCGCTCGCGCCTCCTGGCCCACTTGGAGTTTTCCGGGCCGAGCCGCCGTTCCTTGCGCCTTAGGGGGAGGTGGGAGGAAGGGGGCCGAAGATGGCGGGCGGAGCCGGTTCGCATCCCTCCGGGCGAAACGGCGACGGAAGTCTTCCTTTCGGCGCGGGGCGCGCGGACGCGGGAGGGCGTGGTGATGTGGCCCTATCGTCAGCGGTTGCTCCTCAGCAAGGCTGCCTTAGTGGAGTACCTGCGGGACCTGTGCGCGTGGATGATGGCCCACCCGTCGCCGGCCATCTTCATCGAGGGCTACAACGAGCGTACCATCTTAGGCGCGTACGAAATCTTGGGCGAGGAGCGGTATTTGGAGCACGCCAAGCGATGGGCAGAGCACCTGCTGGCCAGCCAGAAGAAGAAGGGCTACTGGGGCACGGGCTACCAAGATGTCTATTTTGCGGACACGGGAAGCGCGCTGGGCCTGCTCATCAATTTGTACAAGCACCTGGGCGAGGCCGACCGGCAGCGGGTTATCACCGCCCTGCGTCGCTATTTCCACCTCCTTCTGGAGGAGGGCGACACGCAGGGACGCAGTTTCCTGCACGAGGACGGCAGTTTGGGCGTGGGCTTCTACACGGACAGGGAAGGGAACGTCACCGGCGACATCTGGGGCTCTTACACCATCTCCACCGCGCTGACGGGGGCCGGCATCGCCTCTGCCATGTACTACTTAGTCGGCGAGGAGAAGTTCAAGACCATGGCCCTGGGAGCCCTGCGCTGGATTTTCAGCACCATGCGGGCGGACGGCCAGATTCCGTACATCATTGACGATTGGAACCCCGGCCGCAAAGACCAGACCTATCTCTGGGAGCGGTGGCCCTACGATACCTCCGCTTACGTCGGCGAAGGGGTGATTGCTGCCTGGACGTACATTGACGACCCAGCGGCGCGGCGGGAGATTGAGCAGAGCATCAAGCCGCATATCGAGTGGCTGTTGCGCACCCAGAACCCCGACGGTTCCTGGGCGAAGCCCGGCTCCGGGGACCAGTTGCGCAGTCACGGGGTGGTCAACCTACTGCTGTGGTACTATCACCACGTTCAGGCCGACGAGCCCATCGCCAACGCTCTCAGGAAGTACTACCTCTGCTTATTAGACCCCCAGCGGGCTCGTCCCCTCCGGGTCAAGCAGAACGCGATTGCCACCGCCTTAGTAGGCCGGGCAGTGGTGGAGACCATCCGGCCCGGCACCGATTGCCGTCGGTGGAAGGAGGAGGCCAAGTAGGGGACGGAGCCCTTGACTTTCTATTCTGAAGGCTTTATAATGTCAGAGGGAAAAGGTTTGGACTTGAGTCAAGATGAGGAGTGAACCTACGCGCCTGCTCTGGCCCCACCTGTTTGGACGGGGCTATGGTGAAAGTCTCGTGTGGTTATTCCCGTTCCTGCCGGTAAAGACATTAAAACCCCAGACGTTGCGGGGTATCATCAGGATATGGGCCTCAAACCGGGGGAGTTTCGGAAATTGTTGGGAAGGTGAGGGCTATTATGAAAGAATGGACGATGAAAGTGATGCTCATGGTCGTAGTCTGGGGGCTGTTAAGCATTGGGGGAACGGAGGCGGCGATGAACATCGTCACCGGAGGAAAGCCGACGGCGGTCGTTGTCCTGGGGGAGAAACCCACATGGTTGGAGCAACACGCGGCGGAGGAACTGGTCAAGTACGTGCGGGCCATGAGCGGGGCCACGCTGCCCCTCTGCCGGGAGGGTGAGGCTCTACCGGGGGAAGCGGAGAACCAAATTCTCTTAGGTCGGCCGGAGACCCACGGCCTCCTGGCCCAGTTGGTCGCCGCCGGCCAACTCCAACTCTCTCCGGAACAGCCGGGAGGGGATGGCTTCATCCTCCAGACCCTTCGCCCTTCACCTCCGGCTTTCCCTTCCTCCTACCTGATTTTAGGCGGGAGTGCAGACCGAGGCACCCTCTACGCCGTGTACTATTTCCTGGAGCACCTCTGTCGGGTCGGATTTTTTCAGGACGGCGACCGAGTGCCGCGCCGGGAGAGCATCGGGGTGCCCGAACTGGACATAGCCCAACGGCCTCATTTCGAGATTCGGCAGTACTTACAGGGGTGTGCCTTCGGCTACACCACGGCCTATTGGGAATGGGAGGATTGGCAGCGCGAACTGGACTGGATGGCCAAACGCTACCAGAACACTATGATGGTGCCCTGGGGCCATCCCGAAGCCCGGCGCATCGCGGATTATGCTCGTAAGTTGGGCATTAAAACTATCCTGCCCGGCGCGGGCCAGGGTCAGGTGTCTGAGGAGTTCCGACAGCAGCATCCTCAGGCGCGCTACGTGAAAATGCAATGGGGCGAGAACCCACCCTATTACGTCATTCACCCCGCCGACCCGCTGTTCGTGGAGCGGGGCGTGGAGATAATTCGGCAAAACATCGCCGCCTACGGCACCGACCACCTTTACAACGTGGACCCCTACCCGGAGCAGAAGGTCTTCCTGCCGCCGGAGGAAGTGGAGCAAATGCGGGCCGAGTTCGCCAAAGCGACGGCTGCCTACATCCGCCAGGCCGACCCGGAGGGAGTCTGGTACGCCAGCGGTTGGGCCCTGCTGGCCCCGCCCTGGCCGCCGGAGACAGCCCGCGCTTTCTTAGAGGCCATTCCGCCAGAGATGTTCTACCTGTGCGACATCTGGGCCGATGAGCGGCCACTCTATCAGAAGTTCGACTACTACTACGGCCGCGACTGGGGTTTCGGCGTCCTCCACTCCTTTGGGGGGGACGACACCCTGCGGGGCGACTTAGCCGGGTTGATTCGCCGGGTGCAGGAGGTGGCCAACGACCCCCGCGCTGACCGCTGTCGGGCGTTCTACATCAACCCGGAAATCATCCATTACAATTTGCTTTACTTCGAGTTGGCGGCGAAGTTGTCTTGGAACCCACGGGGGG
>DTZQ01000647.1 GCA_012961305.1 Armatimonadota bacterium
ACCATGTTCCGGCGAATAGGGCAAGAGGTGCCCTTGACCGCAAGGGACATTTGGGATATACTGGGATTACCCTGGGTTGAAAGGAGTCGAGCATGAAACCCTCGCCTGAAAGTTCCCGCCGGCGGCTGGAGTCTTTTGCCGCCTATTTGGGTGAGCAGGGGCTTGATTTGGGGTTGGTTTATGACCGCTACAACCTCTGTTACCTGACAGGTTTCCTGCGTCCTTCCGCCGGGGTGGGAGAGATGAAGTTCCCGCTCCTGCTGGTCTTTCCCGACCGGGAACCGGTGCTGCTGGTGAACAGGGGCTTTCAGGACTTGGCGCGGGAAACCTGGCAGGGGGAAATGATAGTGTACAATTGTTCGGACATCCACTACAAGATGGTGACCTACCCGGAGGATGCAGTTGCCCTCCTGCGGGATTACTTAATTTCTCAGAGGCTGTCCGTGCGTCGCCTGGGTGCGGAGGAGCGGTATTTGATTTTAGCCTATTACCGCCTTTTCGCCGACCTGTATCCGCAGGCGGAGTGGCAGGACCTCTCCGGCGAACTGCAGCGCCGCCGAGCCTGCAAGGATGAAAATGAGATAGCCCTCATTCGCCGGGCCGGGGAGTTGGTGGATTTGGGCTACCGGGTGGTGAAAGAAGCCAGCGTGGCCGGGACCACGGAAATTGAGGTGTACAATGCCGCCAACGCTGCCGTGCATCGGGAAGTGGGCACTTTTACTTTCTTTCTGGGTGACTTCGCTTCGGGGGAGCGCAGTGTGGCCGGGGGCGGACCGGCGACTGACCGAGTTTTGCGGGAGGGGGAGACCTTCATTTGCGACTTGTGGGCCACGGTGCACGGCTACTGGGCGGACACCTGCCGTACCTTCGTCGCCGGGGGGAAGCCCACCCGGGAGCAGCGGAAAATGCACGACGTAGTCCTGCGGGCGATGGGGGCTGGAGAGGCCCTGCTCCGGCCGGGCACCCGCTGTGCCGAGGTGTATCGGGCCATCTACGAGGTGTTCGCGGCCGAGGGCTGGGACGAGCATTTCTCCCACCACGCCGGGCATGGCATCGGCCTGCACCCCCACGAGGCCCCTTTCTTCATTCCGGCCAGTGAGGAGGCCTTGGAGCCGGGCATGACGGTAACTTTGGAGCCGGGGGTGTACCTGCCGGCCTATGGAAGTGGCGTGCGCTGCGAGGACAACTACCTCATCACCGAGGAGGGTTTTGAGCGGCTAACTCACTTCCCGCGGGGACTGACGTAGGGGCAAATCATGCGCGGGCGAGCCTGGGCAATAGCAGTGGTTCTTCTGGCTGGGGCGGTGTTATGGGTGCGGCGGACGGAACTGATTATCCACACTTGTAATTTGACGGAAAGTACTCCTCCTGTCCCGGCCTTGGCTTTGACCGCCCTGGTGGTAGGGCTTAGCCTGTTCCTCCGGCGGCTGTCGCCCCCTTGGGCTTTGACGCGCCGGGAGGTGATATTCATCTACTTCTTCGTGGCCGTGGGTTCCATCATGGCCAGCCTGGGGGTGGTACGGATGATTTTGCCTCTCGTGGCCGTGCCCTACTATTTTGCCACCCCGGAGAACCACTTTGCCCTCTTACATCCTTTTCTCCCCTCCTGGATAGGGCCCCAGGGGGAAGAGGTGCTGCGGACGCTGTACGAGGGATGGGAAAACGGCCCTTTCCCCTGGCAGATGTGGGTGCGGCCGGTGTTGCTGTGGACAGCGTTTCTCACCGCCTTATTTCTGGTTTTTCTGGG
>DTZQ01000648.1 GCA_012961305.1 Armatimonadota bacterium
ACGGCAGGCAGAACGGCGTTTCCGACCGGATGACAACCTGTCCCTCTGGCTCCTGGCGGCTTTCGTGCTCGCCGACTCGCGGGCAGTTGCCGTCCTGCGACGCCGGGCTGAAGTCCGCTGGCGGGCGGTGGAGACCATGCTTCCGGCGGTGAGCCCTTCCCTTCGCCGTCCGACGTATTTGCTCTTGCGACCCCGGTGCCTGCCTACGGAGGCGGACTGGATGGCGGCAGTAGAGGCCCAATGGCCGCTGTTGGTACTGGACTACGGACGGCCAGTTTACCTGGAGCGGTGCCTGAAGGCAGGGGCCGTTGGTCGGGAAAGAAAAGAGGAACAGGAGTTGGTCGGGGTTTTAGCGGGTGCGGCGGTGGCCTGGTATCAAGGTTCCACCAACCCCCGGTGGCGGGAGGGGCTTCTTTTGTCCGACCGGGCCGGTTGGCGGCTTCCTGGCCTGGCGAACCGAACTGACCATACTTTAGTGGGTCAGTTGTTTCATTTAGCAACAGGTGCGCGGACGGAGGGAATTTTTCCCTGGCCGGCGGTGACCTGGGAGGGAGTTTCGCCTGACACGCCTGTCTGGGTAGTTGCTCATTCCCCTCAGCAGTTGAAGGTCTTGGCCTACAACTTTTCCTCTCAGCCCCGTACTGTGAACCTACTCACCTGGGAGTTGGAGGCCGGCGCATACTACCTTTCCAGCGGGCCGGATGAGGACGGCGATGGGGTACTGGACCACCTGGCCCGGCGGGAACAGCGGCAGGTGCGCCGGGGGAGGGGCCTAACTTGGCTCTTACCCCCACAGCAGTTAACCGTGTTGGCCCTCCGACAAACGGCCGCGGAAAGGGCGAAGGGGCCCTGTCCCGATTTGGCGGTAGGAGAGGTCAGACTCTCTGCCCCCCCTCGGTCGGGGAAACTCCTGACCCTTACGGCCACCGTCCACAATTTGGGCCGGGCGGCAGCGCGGAACGTTCAGGTACAGTTCGTAGGGCGCAGCGACCGGGGAGATTTTCTCATCGCCGAGCGCAGCATAGCCTATTTGCCTGCTCCGCTCAACGGGCAGCCCCAGTCCATAGGGGTAACGGTGCCCTGGCGGGTGCGCCAGAGGCCTTCGGCAATAGAGGTGGTAGTGGATGCGGGAAATGAGGTGAGGGAAATAAACGAAAGGAACAACGTTGTTCGCTACTCAGTCGGGCCAGAAAGATAAACAACTTTTTACGATTTGCTATCTGAACCGTAAGGCTTGTCCTTTGCTGGGGAGGGATAAATAAGGCCTCGACCTGGCGGGCTTGTGGCAGCGGCGACAGGAAATTTTATGGGAGCAAACGCGCTTGGGAGTATTAAGCCCTGAAGATGCCCTGCTGTCTTGCTGTCTCCAGATGGCCTTTCGCAACCGCTTCAATTTGGCCCTGAAGCACGCACACGACCTGGTCCTCCTGCTACGAAAGAAAGCGGCAGTTATGGCAACTGTTTCGCCCGGTCCGATAGAGCACCTCTGGAGTGGGCAAGCCCCGCTTGCCCGCCGAAGCAGGGCTTCGGCACTCCAAAGGGCAAGAGGAATCACCACTTCAGGGGAGAAAAGTACCCCACCGGAAGTAAGTGTCCAGAGGTCAGCCCTTAGTGGCGTGAGGCGGGCAGGAGGGCCAGGGGCTGGGCGTTTACCCGTTGGGATGAGGGAGGGCTATGACTGCCGTTTCGAAGCCCTCACGGGCGATTACCGTTCGGGCAGTGCTTATCGGGCTGGTGGGGACGTTGATTATTTCGCTGGGCACGCCCTACGGGGTATATGTAGTCCACGGCTCCTACATGGCTCTGGACTTCAGCACCCCTGGGGCGGTGTTTCTGTTCTTCGTGCTGGTGGCTCTGGTCAACGGCCTGTGGAAACGCTTGAGCCGCCGCACGGCCCTCCAGCCGGGAGAACTCATCACCGCTTACATCATGATGATTCTGGCCTCGGCCATTCCCACCATGGGTCTGACGGCCCAAATCCTGCCCATCATCGCCACGCCCTACTACTACGCTACTCCAGAGAACCGCTGGGAGAGGCTCCTGCAGCCGCTTCTCAACCGTCATTTGACCCCCCGGGATGCGGAAGCCATCAAACATTTTTTTGAGGGAGCCCCCGGCCGACCTGTGCCCTGGGAGGTGTGGCTGCCGCCCCTGCTGGTTTGGTTGCCCCTGATTCTGGCCCTTTATTTCGTGATGATAGGCCTGATGGTCATGCTCCGGCGCCAGTGGATTAACCGGGAGCGGCTGGCCTACCCCCTTACCCAACTCCCGCTGGAACTGGTCAACGAGCGGGACCCTCTGCTGAAAAAGCCAGCCCTGTGGTTGGGTTTCGCGGTGCCCTTTTTCCTGGGCAGCCTCATTGCCCTGCACAATTACTTCCCTGCCGTACCGGGACCGAAATTGAACACCAGCCTGTCCACTTTTCGGGACACGCTGCTCCTGCACATTCGCCTCAGTTTCCCCATGTTGGGCTTTTTCTACCTCATCAACTTGGACACCGCCTTCAGCATTTGGTTTTTCAACCGCTTCTTTTTCCTCCTTCGGGGCTTTTTGAACATCCTGGGGGTGGAGTTGAAGGAGAACTTGGGCGGCTACGGGACTCCTTTCGTGCCCTACAAGTACTTAGGCATGGGGGCGATGATGACTTTAGTAGTGGGCGGTTTCTGGCTGGCCCGGCCGCATCTGAGGGACGTAGTCCGCAAGGCTTGGGGCCAGGCGCCGGAAGTGGACGACCGGGACGAAATCCTGAGTTACCCCGTTGCTTTCTGGGGGACGGTGGGGGGATTGCTGGTTATGAGCCTGTGGCTGCATTGGTCGGGTCTGCCCTATTGGGCCACCTGGTTGTACCTGTTTTTCGCTTTCCTGCTGTTTGTGGGCCTGACGCGGGTGGTGGTGGAGAGCGGCTTGGCCGAGGCCGTAGCTGCGGCCATCGCTCCCAGTTTCATCGTCGCCGGGTTCGGCAGTCTGACCTTTGGGCGGCGGGGGTTAATGGCTTTGGGCCTGACCTGGGTCTATTCGGCCGACATCCGCACTTTCGTCATGGCTTCGAGCGCACACTCACTGCGCTTAGCCGAGGCCGTGGGGGCCAACCGGCGCCCGCTGTTCGGGGCCCTGGTGCTGGCCATTCTGGCCAGCCTCGGAGCCTCCATCTGGATGACCCTGACCTTAGCCTACCGCTACGGCGGAGCCACGCTCAACAGTTGGTTCTTCATCACTGGTCCCCAGTGGCCCTACCAATGGGTGGAAACGAAACTGCTCAACCCTTCCGACCCCAGCACCGTCGGCTGGTTCCTCACGGGCCTGGGGGCTGGCGTAATGGCCCTGCTTACGGTGATGCGGCAGCGGTTCATCTGGTGGCCCTTCCATCCCATTGGCTTCTGCATAGGCAGCGTGTGGATTATGGACCAACTGTGGCTGACCTGTTTCGTTGCCTGGGCGGTAAAACTGCTCATCCTGCGCTACGGAGGCCTGCGGCTGTACCGCCTTTTTCGGCCCTTCTTTCTGGGCCTGATTTTGGGCCAATTCACCTGCAATGGCCTGTGGCTCGTGGTGGACTACTTCACCGGCCAAACGAACAACAGGATTTTTTGGATTTAGGAACCATTTGCCCTCGGGGGAGGAATCGGGAGCAAAAGAACGAATGTATCTCTCCGGAGGGGTTTTGACCTTGTCAAGATACTGTTTTTCCGGCGAAGTGGGAGAGGCCTTGCAACCATGACCCGCCTCTGGGTGTTGATGCTGTCTTGGGCCCTGGGCGCGGATGCGCCCTTAGGGGACTACTACCTACCGCTGACCGTGCGCGCCGGGGAGTACGACCGCGAAAATGTCCCCCTGGAGGTGGTGGTTCCCTTCCCCCACAAATTGCGCTACAATGTGGGACTGCGGGGCCGAACGGTGGACTGGCCTTCCCTGCGGCTGGTGGAAGTGGACGCCGAAGGGCGGCCCATGTCCGGCGACCTGCCGCTGGCCGTGGAGGGATTGAATCATGCCACGCGTCTGGCCTTTACCGTGCCCGGACGAACGCCCCGGGGCACTGAGCGCCACTTCCGCCTGTTCTTCCGCGTAACCGGAGCCCTGTTAGGTCCCACCCGCCGCCGTCCCCCTCCGCTGTTCTGGCCCACTGACGATTTTGCTTTTAACCAACTGGGCCGGCCCTGGGACTTCAACGAGGGAGACCCGCCAGTTTTCACCGGGGCCTGGCACTGCACGGTGCGGGAGGGACGCGGAGCCGGTGGCTTCCTCATCGCCACCGCCGATGGAGAGTATTCCTCTCCGGTCATTGGACGGGTAGAGGTGGACATCAACGCCGACGAGTACCACCTCCTGCGCCTGCGGGCCCGCAAGGCCGGACCGACGCAGAACGTCTCGCTGCTGGTCAACGGAAAGGGCTATCCCGCAGATGAGCGGGGCAATCACTTGCTTGGGGAGGAGTTTCGTACCTTTACCTTCGACCTGCGCCGCCTGCCCGAATGGAAGGGCACCGTGCACGGGTTCACCCTACGCTGGGGCTACACCCATCGGGGGATGTTGACGCCGGAGGACCAAATAATCTTGGACTGGATTCGCTTGGAGCGCACCCCGCCACAGGTCATCGTGGGCCTGATTGCGCCGGTTCACCCCGGCGTTGCGCCGCCGGGTCCCCTGCGCGTACTGCACGCCACCGTGCGCCCCCGCAACGACAGTGTGCACCTGTACCTGCACAACGTCAGCCAGCAACCCGTAACCATCGCCCGTGTGGCCCTGAACGGGGAGGATGTCGCGGCAGGAATGGACAAGCCCCTGCGGGAGCGAACCGTTACCTGGTTTCGCTGGCGACCCAACCCAATACCGCCTGGGGAAGTGGCTGATGTGACTCTGAAACTGCGCCGTCCGCCCGGGGCAGCGGTGGAAGTGGGCTTGCAGCCGGAGGAGGGAGAGCCTTTCAGCGTCCTGGTGCCCGTTCGCCCGGAACGGCTGCGGCTGAGCCACATCGCTTTCAGTCCTGACCTGCGCACCGTGCACCTCTACGCCCGCTGGCTGGCGGACACCCCGGCCCCGCCGCGTTTGACCCTAATTGCCCTGGACGGCAAGCCCCAGCCCATTCGACCGGGCCAGTTCTTTCGCGGGTTGGCCTACGTCCGACTGGACCTCTCGGAACCGCTAAAGCGTGGTTCCTACCACGTGTTTGAAGTGGCGGCCGGGGGTGCCCGCGCCGCTTATCAAGTCCGCGCCCTGCCCCTGTATTTTCCCCTGGGCTGCTACGGCAACGCCACCCCATCCCACTTCCGCGACTACGCAGAACACGGCTGTAACCACTACATCTCCTTCGGCTATCTCACCCCGGAGCAGTTCGACTGGCTGCACCAGTACGGGCTAACTGGTGGGTCGGTGACCATTTGCCAGCCGTTGGTGGACCGGGAAACCAAGCAAGTAGTCCCCTTTGACCCGGAAGCCGCCCGGGCCAGCATCGAGGCGGTGAAGGACAAACCGGCCTTCCTCTACCACCACTTAGTGGATGAGCCGGATGTGCAGGACTACCACGCGGGCGGATTGGGAGCCACGGCCCAGGAACTGGTACAGCGGGCAAGTTTCTGCGAGCAGGTGGACCCAGCGCATTACACCTTCGTGCAGATTGACAACACCTACCGCACGGGCAACTACTATACCTACGGCGAGGTGGCCGACGTCTGCGCCACGCACCGCTACTCCCTGGGTCGGGGTACGAGGGAGGAGACTCTGGACTCCAAGGCGGTGCTGGGGGAAGTGGCCCAGGACATTGCCACTGCTACCCGCTTACTGAAAGACGCAGCCGAACCTCGTCCCATCTACATGGTGACCCAATTTTTCAACCTGGGAAGGGGACGAAAGGGCCGGCCGCCGACGGGAGAGGAAATGCGCTGGCAGGGTTATCTTCTGTTGGCCCACGGGGCGAAGGGAGTGCTGCATTACATCCACTCCGGCTCAGCGGGCAAGGGCGAGGGGGCCCGAACGCCAGAACTGTGGGCTGGCTTGACGGCCCTACATGGGGAATTACAGCGGGTCGGTCGGTGGGCCGCGCAGGGGGAAAATGCTCCCCTGGCCCAGGCCCGGCCAAAGGAAGTGGCGGCCTACGCCTTGCTGTGCGGGGAGGCGGTGCTGGTCATTCTCCTCAACCGCCAGGTCCGCTCCACTTTAGAGACCTTCTTAGCTCCGCCGGTGGACGGGGTGCAAGTTACGGTGGCCCTGCCGCCTTGGAAGAAGGCGGAAAAATGGCAGGTGGTGCACTTGCGAGACGAAACTTTCCTGCCCTGTTCCTTTGGGGCAGGGAAGGTGACCTTCGAGGTTCCTCAGGTTAAGGTTGCAGAGGCATTCCTGGTACAAAGTGCCAAACTGCCTGCCAGCGGATTGGGGTCAGGTCGGGCCAGACCTCTTGCGGCAGTTCGTAGTAGGTGAAAACTCCTCCCCGGACCACGGTCCAGGTGCCTTCCCGCGGTACGGCCAGGTAAATCGGCTGGACTCCACCGACTGCTGCATACACCGGAGGCTCCGTGGGCACGGCGATGACCGCGCTCGCGCTGTCCCCCACGGTGCTCACTCCCTCGAACCATTCCTCCCCGGAATCAGGCTGCCGGTAGGTGCAAGTGAGGGCCTCTAACACCGCGCCGAAGGCATACAGTTGCCGCTCTTCTGCCAGGGAGGCGGCTGGGGGCAAGCCTCGCGCCTGCCGGTGCGCCGCCCGCCGCAGCAATTGTAGCGTCCGTTGGAGATAGGCCAATTTCTCTTCCACCGCTGGCAATTCCACCGGTTCCTGCTGGACGACCTGGAGGACCTTAGTGGTCAACCGCTCCAACTGCCCGTACAGCCCCGGACAGGGCTCGATTATCCCCGCCGATACTCCCGGCCAGCGGGGAGGAGGGAGTTGGGTCAGAGCCGCTGGCCGTTCCGTCGGAAGAATGGGCTGCTGGGTCAGCACCCACACCGCCAAACGGGTTTGGCGGGTTTTGCGCTCCCAAACGGAAGAGGTCAAAGCCGGAGGCAGGTGAGGCCCGGCAGGAGGCCGTAGAGCGGCTATCGCTGCCAACCACAAATGGGGGACGTTCACCCTTAGGTCGGACAACCCGGTCCGCAGACATTCCTCCAATTGCGCCGCTGCCGCACTGAAGGCAAAATTCCCATCCTGCCCCCTGCTTCCTGCTTCCTGCCTCGAAGTGGAAGAGCGGTGGCTATTCCCCAGCAACACCAACCGTCGGCCCAGGGGATGGCCCTTTTTCACTGCTTTCCAGAAGGTCTGCTGGGCCTCGCGGTCCAATATCACCTCACTGCTGAGGGAGGGACCGAAAGCGGTCCGATAGGCCCGTTGCAGGAGCAGGGGGTCTAACTCCTCCGGGGCTTGTCCCTGGAAAAAGGCAAACGTTCGTGCCAACCGCGTCCATTCCGTCAGGGCTCGCTCTCGGCCCAAGAAGGCGGTGTCCAAGGCAAACAGGAACTGGGCCAGCGGTTGTACCTGGGCTGCGGCTTCCTTTGTGGCCGCCTCCACCACCAGTTCGTACAGCGGGGTGCGATACCATTCAACGGCCTGCAGCCATTGCCTCTGCACCGGGTCGGGGGCGCGCTTTTCCAAAGCAGCAAACCGCTGGCGGTCGGTTGCCGATAGGAACTCGGAGGGCAAATCCCGGTCGAGACGGCGCAGGGCTGCCAATTCCTTTTCCACCCCTTCTTCTATGGGCGGCGGCAGGAAGGGCAAAAGTTCCAGCAGGCGGCAGGCTACACCGAAATAAACGGCCTGTCGGCGGGCAGTTTCGTGCAGGGGCGTTCCCCCGGTACACTCGTAAATCTGGCGACACCGCTCGTAAATGGCCAGAGAGAGGTCTTTCAACGCCGGCCGAAGTCGTTCTTCCTCCCAAACCCGCCGGGTTTCCTCCACCACTGCGTGTACGGCAAAACACACCGCATCGGTGGTGATGAAGGGGGGAAGGGGTGGGTCGGCAAAGGCATTCTGCAGATACAGAGGGGCGAAATGGGGCCAGAACTCCTCCGTCAGGGCCAGGCCGGTGGTTTCTAACTGTTCCTGCTGGGCCGGAGTGAGGTAGGGTAGGGGAGGCAGGGAAACAACTGGTCCCCATTCTCCCTCCTCGACCGTGGCCCAGGGGAGGCGGTACTGGTCGAGGGTTATTGCTTCCGACCCCGTTTCCGGCGGGGCTTCCTTGGGCCCACAGCCTGTGCTTAGGATGGTCACTATGGCCCATAAACCGGCCTTTCGGCACATCGTTCCTACCTTTCCCAAAGGGAGGACTGAGCAGACTCAGCACTCAGTACACCCTCCTGTTAATAGGGAGCGCGAGGGAATACGTCCCACAGGTAAATCCGCTGGCCGTCGTGGAACAAAAGTTCGCCGTAAGCGTCGGCATCCACGTCCGCCACTTCGATTCCTCGCACCGCAGACACCGGGTCGCTCACGAAGCGCAGCACACAGCCAGCCTCCATGGGCACAAAGACGAGGATTCTCTGGCGGTTTTCGGTGCGCTCGCTCACCATGATTTCGGCTCGGCCATCGGCGTTCAGGTCCCCTACCGTCAGCAGCGTCAAGTCGCGGGGCGAGGCACTTTGCCACCAGCCCTGGAAACCCCAACCGCGCCAGGCATAAACTACCAGAGCCCTTAGCCCTTCCTGGGTGCGCTCGAGGGTGACCAGTTCGGCGGCCGGGGAACCGCACAGGTGGGCGGTTTGGAAATCCACCAGAGGTTTGCTCAGGGCTGCACTCTGCCACAGGACCCGCGGTTCCCTGGAACCTACGGCGTAAACCACTATCCCTCGACCCCCAGCGGAATCTCCCGAACTTTCCCGGCCCAAAACGAGGGCCGGGCCTTCGGGAATGGGCAGGCGGGCCGACGTGGCCTTCCACAGGGCTGCGGGGACGGTCAAAGGGGGAGGAACGGGAGCCTGTAAATCGTCAAACAGGTAGAGCCTCGCTTCTGGTTCCAGCCATTCGGGATTCGTTACCCTCGTTACTGCCCCAATTTCGTCACGGCCGTCGCCGTCAAAATCGGCCGGGCACACTTCGGCGACGGGAGCAGGCAGGGTACGCTCCCAAACCTTCATCCACGCGCCAGGGTAGGCTTTAAGCAGGGCAAGGCAACGGCCAGTGGCGATTAGGACCTGCGGTCGCTGGTCGGGTTGGGAATGCCATAGGGTCACCGCTTGCGGTAGGGCCGGCCAGTTCGTTTGGCAGTACACCTGGGAGGGAGGGAAAAGGCTCAGAACGCACAGCACAACTCGCTTCCGCGAACGCACCACCAGGAAGGCCTCGGGCTGCTCATCGCCGGTGAAATCAGCGACCAGGAACCGCTCAATGCGCTCCCCCGCGGGCAGTTCCAAGAGCAACTTTTGCTCCTGGCAGCCCGCACTGGCCATCAGCGCCAATATGCCCCCGACCATTCGCCGCCACATGCTCCATAAGATACCACAAAGGGCCGGATTTGTCAAAAGTAGTTGAACTAAGCCAGGCGGTATTAAAGTTAACCTGGGCGAGATAGTTACGCGGTTGGTTTGTTTGGCCGGAGGAAACTAAGATGGGTGGAGAATAATGGTGGTAAACGAAAAAGAAATATTCGCCTGCC
>DTZQ01000649.1 GCA_012961305.1 Armatimonadota bacterium
CCTCCACCGCCGCAGTTTCCTCCGGCGGCAAGCGGTGGGCACGGTAATTGTCTAACAGCGATTGTACTTTTCGACAGGGGCTCATATTTACGCCTCCAGCAAATCGGCCAGCAAAGTGCGCAGGCGCTGGCGAGCGCGGTGCAGTCGCACCTTACACGCGGTTACCGAACAGCCCAATACTGCTGCGATGTCCGCGTGCGGCCAGCCTTCATATTCGTACAGCACAATCAAAGTTCGCTGGGCTAAGGGCAACTGGGCCAGCGCCTCCCGTACCCGGCGGATGCGCTCTCGTTGCTCCACCCTCACCTCGGGCTGGAAGTGGGGCGGAGCCGGCTCATCGGTTACCTCGGCCAGGGGTA
This sequence comes from Armatimonadota bacterium, assembly GCA_012961305.1. Lineage (GTDB taxonomy): Bacteria > Armatimonadota > UBA10988 > UBA10988 > DTZQ01 > DTZQ01. The sequence continues at coordinate 360 of DTZQ01000649.1, forward strand.
GGAAGTCGCCCCGGCGGGCCAGGCGCCGGGCCTCCTTCCGACAGAGGTTCTTGGCGATGGCGTACAGCCAAGTGCTGAACCGCTGACCCGTCCGGAAGGTTTGACAACGGGTGTACACCTGGACGAAGGTCTGCTGGGCCACGTCCTCGGCCGCGTCCCGGTCGCCTAACAGGCGGTGGGCGAAGTTCAGCACTCGCGTGCGGTAACGGCGCAGCAGGGCATCGAAAGCCGCGTCGTCCCCCGCACACAGGGCCTCCATGAGGGCCTCATCGGAGGCCATCGGGATTTCATTGGTCGTAACCACGAAACTTCGCTCCTGCCGTTAGTTAAACTTCAGCAGTCAGCCGTTGACCTAACCGTCCACCACAGGCGAATGGGCTGCTCCTGCGGGTACAGGAGAACCAGCAGAAATTCCTGCTTTCCCCCCGTACCTGCTCGCCGAGGCAGGAAACCCTGCCAGGGTTCATCCCTCCACCGCCGCACCAGTTCGGCGATGTCCCCTTTCCCGTTCACCGTTAGGAGCATCGCTGGCGGGGGAACAGCCTGCACTCGAAAGGCCGTCACCTTTCCCGCGGCTTCCCCCACTCCCTCCCAGAGGGAAGGTTCTGTTGCGAAACGTACAGTGTATTTGGCCCGGTGGCCCTTTTCCCCCTCGACTTGCACGGTCAGTTCGGAGGCCGGGAAAGGGACACCTCCGGCCACCTTTCCCTGCCACAGACTTTTATACCCCCAATTCCGCCGTTCCAGGGCCAGCGGCTGGGAATTTAGGGTGACAGTGACCGAGCGAACCTGGCGCCCGGTTTCGACTATTACGCTGGGCTCCCGCTCGCCCTGAACTTGGGGCAACCGCCTTTGGGCCCTTAAACGGGCCCCTAAATCTAACAGGCGGCTTAAGGCCATGATGGCCTCGACCCGGGTGGTGGGTTCATGGCCGGCAAAGGAACCATCAGGATAGCCCTCAATTAAGCCCATCTCCGCCAGCGTAGTCAGGGATGACGACGCCCAGTGCTCTGAAGGAACGTCGGCGTATATCGGTGCTCCCCTGGAAGCGACCGTTAGGTGAGGAGCAAAGCCCTTTATCCAGCGAGCCAGAGCGACCACGAATTCGTAACGGATGACCGGTTGGGCTCCCCGGAAGGTGCCATCGGGATAGCCGGTCAACAGTCCAAACGCGGTTGCCATTTGGACTGCCGGCGCCGCCCAGTGGGTCGGGGGAACGTCAGGGAAAGTTGGCTCAGCGGAAGGGGACGGAAGCCATTCCAGGCCGAAGTGCTCCCCTAAACGCCTCAGCAAGGCTGCCAATTCGTAGCGGGTGAGTTTTGCTTTAAGTCGCACCCTACCGTCGGGATAGCCAGTGAGAATGCCCGCCTCCGCCAAAGAAACCCACGCTTCGTAAGCCCAATGGCTGAAAGGAACATCTACAAAGGTGCGGGGCGAGGGAAGTTTCGCCAGCCTCCCCTGCCAGGAGAGCAAGAAGGAGTGGGCCGGCTTTTTGCTCTGGGCCGGCAACCTTTCCCACCCCCAAACTGCGCGCAGTTCCTCCGGGGGAACGGCCAAAAAGGCGGTGTATTTGCTTTCCACTCCGTAAGTGTGACTGAGGTAGAGTATCAAGGCCCGAATTTCGTCCGGGTGAGGTTGCGACTGCAGGTGCTGCACGTACCGCCAGGCCCACAGTCGGGGAAGCAGTTCCCTCCACAGCGCTCGGGGGGCCTTCGTCTTGACCGAGCAGGTGGTCGCCCCCTGGGAAGTGAGGGCGACGACCACTGGCGGTCGTTGGAACTCCCGACCCACGAAACAGAGGCTTTCCCCTGCCTTTACCACCCGGCGGCGGGAGGGGAAGAGCCACTGGGGAATGGCCCCAGCCACGGTCAAATCGGCTACTTTCCGGGGCGCGGTAAAGAGGAGGGCAAAATAGCCCCACTTCCGGTCCTGAGCGGTCAGCAGGGTGGCTGCAGGCGCGTTCGGAGGGAAGCAGTAGGCCACTTGCAAGTCCCCCGCCGGCTCCCTCAATGCCTGCTCCAACGACACCACGACCTCCTGCCCCTTCCGCTGAAGGCGAGCCGAACTCTCACTGCAGCGTACTTCCTCCAGGCCCCGCGAGTCGGTCAGGCGCGCGGTAAAGGAAAATCGCCCTCGGTGGATTTTGCCCCTCGAATAGGTGTACTTCACCGTGCGCCCCGTGGCCGGCAGCAGTTGGGCGTAGGCAATTTCGATTTTCATTTCCCGCCCCGGCTCGACGGGGAAAATGCGGGCTTGAAAGGTAGTTGCATCCACCCGCTCTCCCCAGGCCGGGTCCCGGCGGGCGGAGACAATCCTTTGATAAACCCCTCGGGCCCAAGTCTTCTCGCGCACTTCGGCGGGAATCCTCTGCCCCTGAAACCAGTATGCGAACTCTAAAACGAACGCCTCTGGAGGTAGGTGACAGGTAAATTGAGCCTCCTCGCGCCTTCTCACTTCGGGAGCGAAAACGAAAGTAGCCCGCGTCAGCGCCAGTTGCGTGTCTATGGCAACCACCACTCGCTCCTCTTGCAGGGGCCAGGAAACCGGGGGGCCGAAGCGGGGACCCAGGAAGGCTGCGGCCTTTGCTGACTGTAGGCTCAGGCCGCTCAGGAACAATCCCATCCCTATCCCCGCTGCCGTTAGGCAGACTCTCCCCGTGCAGGTGAGCATGGTTCCATTCCTCCCCATAAAGGTCGCTCACTTCTTTATATCCCTCTGGTTGCCAAAGGTTACATCTTGCGGCCTGGCTCCTAAACTTGACTTTTCTCCCATCTGTGTTACAATAATAGGCGTAAGGAGCAGGGGGTACGTAGTTAGCCACAGAACCACACGGAAGGCCTCCGAAGAAAAGCATCCACCGCCCAGCGGCCAGGGATTAGTGCTTAATGGCCAGCCAATAGGTCTCAAACTGGTAGTCCGGGCTTCGTTCTGGGGTGTGACAGGTGGTACACGCACCGTCGGGGGGAACCGGATAGGGCCGCAGGGGTGCAGCCACGTGGCGGCTGCCAGGCCCATGACAGGCTTCACACTGCACGTCCCGCCATTCGGGGGTCAGGTCGTTGCGCAGGAAACCATTGGCTTTCCGGTAGCCGGTGGTGTGGCAGGGAACACATTCGGGGTCGTAGGCGCTCTGCCGTTTGACCAGGGAGGAAAAGGCTTGGGCATGGGCACTTTCCATCCACACCTGCATAGCCGAGGTGTGGCAGCGCTCACAGGTATCCGCGCCCACGTAGCGGGCATCCGTGGGGAGCAGGGAGGGTGGCAGGGGCGGCGGCAGGGCCTCTCGGAGGCGTTTTTTGTAGTCCCGCACCAGCCGGGCCACCGCCGGTTCCTCGGGCAGGGCCTCGGCCACCGGCAGGCTCCAGTGGCGGACCACCCGCAGCCCGTCGCCCTCCCGGCGCAAATCCAGCCGGCCCAGGTGTTTGCCCTGGTCAGTGTGTTCCACCAGCCAAGTGTTCCCCACCCGTTCCGGCACCCGGGCCCGTCCGGTGCCGTGGCCGACGATTACCAAATCCAGGCCGGATACTGCCTGCGCCAACTGCCAGGCCCGAGCATAGCCTGTGTGGGCCAGCAGGATGATGTAATCCGCCTGTTTTCGCACCTCGGGCAGATAGCGGCGCAGAGCCTCTTCCGGGCCGTGCACCGCCAGGCCCAGCGCTGGCTTCTGAGGGGGCAGTTCGAGGTCGGCCCCGAATATCCCCAGGAGGCCCACTCGCACCTCTCCCACCTGCTTTACCAGGTAGGGCCGCCCCAGGGCCGGTTTGCCCTCTGCGTCCACCAGATTGGTGTTCACCGCAGCGAACGAGGCCCGCCGCAGCGCGTCCTCCCAAAACTCCCGTCCGAAGCGGAAATCGTTCTCCCCCAAAGCCACAGCGTCGTAGCCCATGGCGCTGAAGGCTTTTACCGCCAGACGGGCCTTGAGGCGGGCCTGGGCTTCGTCACCGGCCCCAAACAGGTCCCCGGCGTGCAGCAACAGCACCCGGAGGGGCACTTCGCGCCGTACTCCGGCAATTAGCGCCGCCCTACGGGCCAGACCGCCCAACTGCCCCTCGTAACAACCACAGGGCTCTATTTCCCCCCAATCGTCCGCGCTGTAGAGGATGACCAAATCGGCGGGTCGCTCCGCTGGGCGGAGGGGACGCACATAGCCACTGACGGAAATGGTGGCCTCTGGGGCTAAAGGGTCGTTAGTGCGCAGGGTCACCGTTTCCTGGATGGTGCCCGTTACGGGTTCCTCGCCCGGCGGCGCGGCGGGCCGGAAACTCAGCCTGAGGGCCTGCCGGCCCTGAGGAGGCAGGGCCTGGGAAGAGGTCAGTCTGGCCGCTAAATGGGGAGAGGAGGTCTCGACGGATGCAATTTCCAGCGGCGCGGTGCCGACGTTTTGCAGCCACAGGGTCGTTTCGGCAGTTTCGGTGGGAGCGAGCAGGCCCAAATCCCACTCCGGCGGCAGGACCGCTAAGCGGGGACGGGTTTCGGCGGTCACATATCCGCGCACGGTGAGCACCTGCCAAGGCCGAGCCGGGTCGTCCGCCGCCAGGACCACCTCCCCGGTCACTGTCCCCGGTGTGGTCAGCGGCTCGAAGGCCACCGGAAGTAGTTCCCGCTGTTTCGGCGCCAACTGCACTTCGCCGGGCCAACTGGCCCGCAGGCCGGGCGTGACTGAGGCCACCTGCACCGTGACCGGGTTTTCGCCCCCGTTGACTACCTCAAAGAAATGAAACGGAGCCGCCCCCAGGGACACGAGGCCGAAGTCCCATTGGGTCGGTCGCACTTCCCACTGCGGCTTCGCCGGCCGGGAGGACTTCGCCTCAGAGGTGCGCACGAAGGCGTGCAGAGTCAGACGCCGAGTGGGTTCCACCGCGCTGTTGGAAATGAGGTACACGTATTTGGTGAGCCGTCCGCGATAGCCCCGGGTGTCCAGGCTCACTTTCACCTTTATCCGGCCCCCCGGTGGAATGGGGTCGGGAGGTGGAAGGGCCACCGCACAGCCACAGGTGGAACGGGCTTCGCGGATGAGGAGTGGCTCGTCGCCGGTGTTGGTGAGGGTGAACTCGTGGCTCACCGTTTGGCCCGGGGAGAGGACGCCGAAGTCGTACTCCGCCTCCTCCAGCGACAGAATCGGCCCACTCCAGCCGGGCCCGAGACTGAGAGCCGCCAGCAGCAACCAAAGGACACCTCTTCGGGCGCGAGTCATGGTCTTCCTCCTTGAAATTCCCATTCGCCAGGGGCAGGCAGTTCCCTTCTTGGGCAGGAGGAATGGTTTTAGAGTTGACCTCTCTCGCATTTTGTGGTATGATAGGAAATAGAGCGGGAGATGGAGATGTAACAGCGATGCGCACGATTCTGTTTACCGGCAAAGGAGGGGTAGGCAAGACTACTTTGGCTGCGGCAACGGCTTTGCGGGCGGCGGGACTGGGGTATAAAACTCTGGTGATGAGCACCGATCCTGCGCACAGCCTTTCCGATGCCTTTGACTGGCCTTTGGCCGCTGAACCCCAGGAAATCGAACCCCGTCTGTGGGGAATGGAAATTGACGCCCAGCGGGAACTGGAAGTCCATTGGGGAGAGGTGCGGAAGTACCTTTCAACCCTGTTCGCCTCTCAGGGTTTGGAGGACATCGTGGCGGAGGAGATTGCCCTCCTGCCGGGAATGGACGAGTTGGTCAGTCTGCTCAACATCAAACGTTTCCATGATGAAGGAGAGTACGAAGTGCTCATCGTGGACTGCGCTCCCACAGGGGCGACCCTCCGCTTGCTCAACTTTCCAGACATCGCCCGCTGGTACATGAAACGGCTGTTTCCCATCCACCGCCGCATCGTTGCCGCTGCCCGCCCCGTCGCCCGCCACCTCTTGCCCTTCCCGCTGCCCGACGAGGAAGTGTACGATTCCATCGCCGATTTCTACCTCCAGGTCGGGGCCCTGAAGGAGATTTTGACCGACCCGCAAATGACTACCATGCGTTTGGTGCTCAACTTGGAGAAGATGGTCCTCCAAGAGACCCGCCGAGCCTTTACCTACGCCAGCCTGTTCGGCCTGAACGTGGATGCGGTGTTGGTCAACCGAGTCCTCCCGGAGGAGGTGACTGACCCCTACTTTGCAGAGTGGAAAACAGCCCAAGAGGGGTACTTGGGCGAGGTACAGTCCTCGTTTGCCCCCCTGCCGGTGTTCATTCTACGCCTGTTCGCCCGAGAGGTGGTGGGACGACAGATGTTGCAGGAGGTGGCCTCCGTGTTGTATGCCGACCGGGACCCGACCCAGGTTTTCTTCCAGGCCCCTCCCCTGCGAATTGAGAAGGTAAACGGCAACTATGCCCTCTGGTTGAAATTGCCCTTTATCACCAAGGCCGAGGTGAACCTGTACCGGTCGGGCGAGGAACTCATCGTGCGTGCCGGCGCCCACAAGCGACACGTGTTCCTTCCCCAAGCATTGGCCCAACGCCCCGTAGCAGGGGCCCGGTTTGAGGGCATGAACTTAGTGGTGACTTTTGGAGGTAAGTAACCATGTGCAAAGAGGAAAAAGAATGTGTATGTCCCATTTGCCGACTGTTTTCCTGCATCCTCGGTTCCGAGGCAATTAGGCATTTACGGCAAGCGCGAAAGGAGGTACTGCTGGCCGTGCGTTCCCTCATTGACGCCCGCATCGAGGCCCTGGAGAAAAAAGAAGAGGAACTGGAGCATATTGAGGTGGAATAAAAGGACGTGGCAGTGAAACTTTACTGGGGTGGATGGTTACTAATTATCAATAGCGAGCGCGAGGCGTGAACTTGCATTCACGTATCAGGTATCCCGCATCACAATTCGGAGGTCTCCGATGAGGCTGAAAGGGTCCCTTTGGGCGGGCATAGCGGGGCTGTTGGCCCTAACAAGTTGGGTGGGTGCGGCTCCGGTTTACCAGTGGGAGGAAGGCATCGAGGAACCTGAATACACCTGGGCTGGTCAAGTGCAGGGGCCTATCCCCTGGCCCGCCGGAGCAGTGTTGCGTCTGGCCTTCGATGCAGCCAACGAAAATGACCACCTGGCCCTGAAAGTCACCTGGCAGCGGGCGGCCCTTCTCCGCGTGCGCGGCGGGCGGGAGCAGGTGCTGGCCGAGGGGCGCTGGATTCCGCTCGCAGGAGGCAATTCGGTGCCGGTAGTGCTCAAGCGGCGGGCTTGGCGTCTGAGCGCGGTAATCGCAGGAGAGGTCGCGGTCGTGGCCTACACCGCCGAGCGCCCCGGCCCCCGCCTGGGGGTGGCGGTTTCACCGCCCCTGCAGTGGGCCGAAACCCAATGCCAGCCGGTCGTACCCCTCTACTTCAGCGACGATTTCATGCGTGCGCCGGGGGAAGGAGGGGCCTGGACGGTATTGCAGGGCAACTGGCGCAATCAGGGCGTCCAGAGCCAGAAGTTCGACCCCCGCAAGAGTGCTAACCCCTTCGTCTTCCGTGCCCAGGGCCCGGAACCAGCCTTGGCCACCGCTGGCTATTGGTTCTGGGACTCCTACCAGTTTCGGGCCGCGGTAAAGCCGGAGGGGAATGGCACGGTGGGCCTGGCTGCCTACGTCCAGGACGCAGCCAACTACCTCCTGTTCCGCTGGACAGGGGAAGGGAAGGGTCAGGGACGGCGGCAGTTGGTGTGCGTGCGTAACGGGCGAGAGCGGGTGCTGGCTGAAGCCGGCGGAGGATTTGTACCCCACCAGTGGTACGAACTGGGGCTGGATGTGACCGACGGCCGGGCCCGGGCCTGGATTGACGGGCAGTTGGCTCTGGAGGCGGAGACCTTCTCCTTCGGACAGGGGCCCGTGGGCCTGTTTGCGGCCAACTGTCCGCGGGTGCGGTTCGACGATGTAACCGTGCGGCGCTGGGACACTTTCGCCGACGACTTCGACCCCCCCGCGGCGGCCTGGACGGCCGCTACGGGCAACTGGGAGTTTACCGCTCAAGCCCTGCACGGACGCGCCACCAGGACCTCTGCTGCGGCCCTAATGTTCACCTGCCCAACGGAATGGACGGCCTTCACCTGGGAAGCCGAGGCCGAACCACAGGGCGCCGCCGGGGTGGGACTGTGCTTCGGAGTGCAAGACGCGAACAACTACTACCTCTTCCGCTGGGGCGGAAAGCAGGCGGCCGGGTTTGCCCAGAAACTGCAGGTGGTGAAGGTAGAGAACGGTAAGCCCCGCGTGCTGGCGGAGCAGTTGGCTCCCCTACCCTCTAATCAACCAGTGCGCTTGCGGGTATCCGTGCAAGAAGGTGTCGTTGCCGCGACTGCCTCCGGCGGGAAGGCCGTTCCCCCCCTGCAGGCTGCTGCCCCCGATTTTGCGCCTGGTCGCCTGGGGCTATGCGCCTACGGCACCCGCCCGGTGGCCTTCCGGCGCGTTGCCGCCTGGCAGCATGACGAGGAACCCCGCCTGCCCAAACTCACCGAGCAGTTCACCAAAGAGGAGACCATGGAGGGATGGGCCAGTGCGCGAGGGGCCTGGTACAATCCCGCTCCGGGTACGTACTGGCACAAGGGCGACTTTTTCGGCTCGCGGCTGCTGCGGATGAACGTGCCTGCCTCCTTCAAAGGGCGGGTAACGCTGGTCATCAGCGCACCTGAGCCCAACGTGAACGATGGTTACCGCCTTATCGTGCGGCCCGGCCCCCAGGGGATATGGGGAGAACTCTCCCGGCAGACGAAAGTGGTGGCCACGGGTTCGCTGCCCCTGCCAGAGGGCGCGCCCCAAATGGAAATCGCCCTGGAACAGCATGGGTCCCTGGTGCTGGTTCGGGTGGCGGAGCGCATTGTCTTTCACTGGTCAGACCCCGCCCCCTTGAGGGGTCGCAAAGTCGGCTTTCGGGCCGATGGGGTGACCATAGACCTCAATCAGGTACAGGCCTGGTGCGACCACCTGCAGGACGACACCTTCGCCAACGCCCCTACCGAATGGTACGTCCAGCGGGGCATTTGGGAGACCACAGAACGCTGGACTTGCAGCCCGGAGTGGTCTTTCTTCGGCGGTTGGGAAGAGGGCGTGCCCCCGCCCTATCGGGCTCCTATCCTGTGGAGCAAACGCCGCTTCGCCGGGGACGTGACCGTAGAAGCCTACGTGAGCATTCGGATGCACAATGAGGGTTACAATTGGCCCGGCGATTTGAACCTGACCATGTGCGGCGATGGACGCAACCTGGGCCGGGGCTACAGCCTGGTCATTGCCGGGTGGGGCAATAAAACGACCCGGCTGTTCCGCAACGGCCAGCCTATCGCCGAAACAGACCGCTACCACCTCTATCAGCGCCAGGGCAATAAAGACCCCAACTACACTCCCCTCTTTCACCGGCACTGGTGGTACTTGCGTTTCGCCAAAGAGGGGAAACGTCTGCGGGTGTGGGTGGACGACGAGTTGATTTTGGAGGCCGAGGACCCTCAGCCCCTCTCCGAGGGCCAGGTGGCTCTGTGGACGCTGCACAAGGGCATCTTAGTGGCTCGGGCCCGGGTGTGGTACGAGCAGGAGGCTGGCTGGCAGAGCCTGCCCGCCCCTTGGCGACCTCCGGCCCTGCGAGGGGAAGCCAGACCCGTGCCCGTAGTATGGTCGGCGACCCATCCCGCGCGGTGGAACGACTTCGAGTACACCCTGGGCGAGTGGCGAGCAGTCAATCCGGCCGAGGTGGCGGTGACCCTGGACGAGAGCACGGCTGCGGAGGGCAAACGATGCCTCAAAATTGAGAACCTCCGGCCCGGCGGGGATTTCGCGACCTTCGCCGTTTCCACCCCCTTTGAAACTGCCCACTTCGCCCGGCTGAGTTTCGACTATTGCCTCCAGCCCGGGGTGCACCTCAACTTCTTCCTCACCGCCCAGGGCCGTGAGTATGCCATTCAGTTCACCGGCCCGGAGCCGGGGGGCAAAGTAACCCTGCTGGGACGCATTGAAGGAGTACAGGCCGACGGACGGTGGCATCACGCCCAGTTCCCGCTGGCAGAGGCCCTGCAGCGGGCGACGGGAGCGGAAAATGTGCGGGTGGAAAACCTGCGGCTGGCAAACCCCAATCCGGACCCCTACGTCCAACTGGGCCTGTTTACCGGCAACCGCGCGGGCGATGTGCTGCGCGTGGACAACTTCCGTTTGGACCGTCCGGGCGGCCCTACCGCCGAGTTCCAGTGGGCAGCCGCGCCGCCGCTGAAGGCCCTGCGGAAGGTCCAGTACGCCCTCGACCGCAAACCCGATACCTTCCCCCTCCAAGGACCGGCCCAGACAGCGGAGGCGGTGGTGTTCGAGGGCTTGGAGCCGGGAACCTACTATTTCCACCTGCGGGCTCAGGGGCCCGAGGGCCGATGGCTGCCGCCGGTGCACTATCCGATGGTGGTACAGGCGGATGTGCCCGGAGGCGCGGAACTGCTGGCCCGGGGCTTTGTGGGCGGTGGGTTGGTGGGCGAGTATTTCAACGACCCGCCCCATCCCACCTACCAACTTAACCAGCCGCCGCCGGGGCCCTTCTTCACCCAGCGGGTCCTCACCCGACGCGATGCCACCATCAATTTCCACTACACCGCCGACCGAGTACCCTGCCCCGGCCTGAACAGCGAATACTGGACAGCCCGCTGGACCGGGCGGTTCACCGTGCCCCAGGAGGGCGAATACACTTTCTACCTGGCCGATTTGGACGACGGCGGACGGATTTACGTAGATGGGCAACTGGTGCTGGATGCCTGGCGCATTCAGCCGCCGGCCGAGCACGCCAGCAAGCCGGTACGCCTCCCGGCAGGGGAGCACACTATCAAGGTGGAGTACTACCAGGGGCCGGGGCCGGGGGGAGCTGTTCGGCTGCTGTGGAGCGGGCCGGGCCAGGAGAAGGCCTTGTTCACTTTCCCCCAGGGCTTGCAGGCCGAGTACTACAACGACCCGGACCAAGTTTTCGACTGGAGCCAACTCAACCAGCCGCCCACCGGGCCGACCTTCACCCAATTGGTGGAACGCCGCACCGAGCGGGCCGTCGAGGTAAACCTGACTGCCCCGCCCCTCGAGGGCTTGCAGCCGGAGTACTGGAGCGCACGCTGGAAAGGGAAACTGCTTGTACCACGCCCGGAGAACTATACCTTCTACTTCGACGATTTAGACGACGCCGCCCGCCTGTACATTGATGGACGGTTGGTGTTAGATGCCTGGCGCGTGCAGTCTTTTGTCAGCGTGGCCAGCGAACCGCTGCCCCTCACGGCCGGCGAGCACGAAATCGTAGTGGAGTACCATCAGGCGGCAGGGCCTTTGGCCTCCTTGCGCCTCTCCTGGAGTTCTCCTTCCCTGCCCAAGGAAATTATTCCTCCCTGCTTCACTCCCATCCGCGTGGCTAAAGGGTAATAGTCCCTTACTCAATCCGCTTGCGGAAATGGGCCGCGCTCAAGGCCAAAGTCAATATACCCAGGACCATCAAGGCTATTGCCTGGGGCCAGAGGACTTCTAATCCATTGCCCTTCAGGAAAATTCCCCGAATGATTTCCAGGAAATAGCGCATGGCAATGCCATAGGAGACCAGTTGCATGGGGCGGGGCATGTTAGCAATGGGGAAGATGAACCCAGAGAGCAGGATAGAAGGCATGAGGAGGAACAGGGCGGTCATGAGAGCCTGCTGTTGGGTGCGGGAAACGGTGGAAATGAACAGGCCCAGGCCCAGGGTGTTTAGCAGGAACCCTCCCGCCATGACGAACAGCAGCAGCAAACTGCCCTCCAGGGGTATGCGAAACCAGAAACAGGCTACGCCCAGGATGAACAAGATGTCTATCAAGCCGATAAACACGAAGGGCAGCATCTTCCCCAGCATCAACTCCATCGGGCGGATGGGGGTCACGAGGAGTTGCTCCAGGGTGCCCATTTCTCGTTCGCGCACGATGGCTAAGGCGGTAAGGCTGGTAGTGACGATGAGCAGGATGTTGGCTATCACGCCTGGCACCATGAAGTTGGCGCTGCGCAGTTCGGGGTTGTACCACACGCGGGTAGCACTTTGCAGGAGCGGGGGGTGCACCCGTAGGCGCGCGCCGAAATCCTGTACCGCCGCCAGAAGGTAGCCCAAGGCCACGGTTGCGGTGTTGGAATCGCTCCCGTCGGCCAGCACCTGGAGCGTTACCGGCCGGCCCCGAGCCAGGTCCCGGGCAAAGCCCTGCGGAATCTCCAGGGTAAGTTGGGCCTGTCCCCGGTCAAGCCGGGTCAGCAAAAGGGCCGGCCGGGCTACGTTCAAATCCAAATCGAAGGAACCCACCTTCTCCAGCGTGGTCAGCAGTTCCCGACTGCGGGCGCTGCGGTCCCCATCGTACACCGCCAGAGACACGTGCTTGACATCTGTAGTCGCCGCGTACCCGAACATAATTACCTGGACCACCGGCGCCAAGAACAGCAGACGAAGCATCTCTGGGCTGCGCCGTAGTTGGCGAAACTCCTTTTGCATTAAATAACGCAAGCGGTACATGGTTAAAGCCTCTTGCGGAACCGCCGGGCACTCAGAAGCAACATGAGGCCCGCGAAAATGAGCAAGGTAAGGGTCTGCGGCCAGAGCACTTCCAAGTGCAGGTCTTTCAGGAAAATACCCCGCACGATGACCAAAAAGTGACGGGCGGGAACTGCCAAACTAATCCCCTGCAGAACTTTAGGCATGCTGGGCAGGGGGAACACGAAACCAGACAGCAGTAGCGACGGCAGTACGGTAGTCAGGACTACTAACACCACCGCCACTTCCCCCCTGGGAGCCAAGATAGAGAAGAGCAGTCCCAACCCCAGCACCCCCAGAATGAATATCCCCGACAGACCCAATAGCAGGCCCAGGCTCCCCCGAAAGGGAACGTGAAAGACCTGCAGACCGGCGATGATAACCAAGAACACGTTGACCAGGGAAATGAAGGCGTAGGGTATCATTTTGCCCACCATCAACTCCCAGGGGCGCAGGGGGGAGACGATGAGCCGTTCGAGGGTGCCCTGTTCTCGCTCCCGAATGATGGTCAGGGCAGTGAGCAGGGTGGTCAACATGGCCAGGAAGATGGCAATGAGGCCGGGCACGATGAAATTGGTGCTGCGCAGTTCGGGGTTGTACAGGACACGAGGTTCTACAATTATGCACCCCTGGGTTCGCCCGGTCGTCCCCCACCGCTGCAGGGCCCTTTGGACCAACTGCTCTGCCTGCCACCGGAGC
>DTZQ01000650.1 GCA_012961305.1 Armatimonadota bacterium
ACCTCATCATTTTGGACCTCATGCTGCCCGAAATGGATGGCTGGGAAGTGTGTCGGGAACTGAGGAAGAAGGGAGATATTCCCATAATCATGCTTACCGCTCGCTCGGAGGAGGTAGACCGGGTGTTGGGCTTGGAAATGGGGGCGGATGACTATGTGGTCAAACCGTTCAGTCCGCGGGAGTTGGTGGCGCGGGTAAAGGCGGTGTTGCGGCGGATGGAGGCGCGGGAGGAAAGAAAAACCAGCCGTATACTCCGCTATCCGGGCCTTTCCATTGACCCGGTGCGGTGCGAAGTCCGAGTGGACAATCAGCCGGTGGCGCTGACCCGGAAGGAATTTGACCTCCTATGGCACCTGGCCTCCTCCCCGGGGCAGGTGTTCAGCCGCGAGAAGTTGTTGGCGGAAGTGTGGGGTTACGAGCAGTACTTCGGGGACATGCGGACGGTAGATACCCACATCAAGCGGCTGCGCCAGAAATTGCAAACCCGCCCCGATACCCCCTGGCGAATTGCCACGATTTGGGGACGGGGCTACCGATTTGAAGTGCGTTAACCATGCTTAGAACCCTATTTCGCCGGCTTTTTTTCAGTTATTTGCTCCTCACCCTGGCCGCTCTGGCGGTGATTGGGCTGCTCATTTATCACCTCTTCCACCAGTATTACGTGCGCATTAAGGAACAGGAACTCCTCAGCAAAAGCCACGAGGTTGCTTCCCTGGTGGAGCCTTTCCTGCGCTCCTCCCCCCCAGCCGAAGGATTGAACTCCCTAGTGGACTCCCTGAGTGCAGTGTTAGGGGCCCGTATATGTGTGATTGACCGCCAGGGCCGAGTGGTAGCCAGTGCCTGTAAAATTAAGGTGCCTCCCTTGAAATTGCCCGGCACGGAGGAAGTACTCCGGGGACGCAGCACCACCCGCCACGGCCATCCGTATTATTTCGACGAGCCGGTCACGCTTATTGCCCTCGCCCCGGTAGTGATTCGCCGCAGTGACCAAATCGTGGGGGGAGTGGTGGTGCAAATGCCCTTGGTGGGCATTACCTCCACCATTGACCGGGTGCAGCAGTTTATCCTCTATGCGGCCCTGGCCTCCATTCCCGTGGCCGCCCTTTTAGCCTTCTGGCTCTCTTCTTCCATTTCCCGCCCCCTGCAGGAGATGAGGAAATTGGCAGCCCAAATCGCGGAAGGAGATTTCCACAGTCGGCTGGAGGTGTCTTCAGTAGAGGAAGTGGGGCAATTGGCTCGCTCCTTCAATGCGCTGACCGCTGCCCTGGAACGCAACATTCAGGCGCAGCGGCAGTTCGTGGCCGATGTCTCCCACGAATTGCGTACCCCTCTGACTTCCATGCAGGGATTCCTCGAAGCCCTATTGGACGGAACCGTGCAGGATGAGGAAGCCACCCGCCGTTACCTGCACATCATTTTGCAGGAGGCCCAGCGTTTGAGCCGACTCATCTCTGACTTGCTCGACCTCTCCCGAATGGAATCGGGACGTTATGTCCTGCAGAAACAGCCGGTAGACTTGAACGAAATCGTCCAAGGCGTGCTGTGGAAGTTGCAGCCCCAGGCCGAAGCCCATGAGGTTTCCCTGACTGCCCAGTTGCCAGAGGAGCCGCTCCTGGTTTTCGCCGACCCCGACCGCCTGGAACAGGTCATCACCAACCTGACGGACAACGCCATTCGCTTCAACCGTCCCCAGGGCAGAGTGAGCATTTCCCTTCGGGAAAAGGACGCGTTTTGGGAGGTGCAGGTCACTGACACCGGCCAGGGAATACCGCCGGAGGAACTGCCCCACGTCTGGGAGCGGTTTCACAAAGTGGACAAATCCCGCTCCCGCGGCGGTACTGGCCTGGGATTGGCCATCGTGAAGCACATTGTAGAAGCCCACGGTGGCACCGTGCAGGTGACCAGCAAAGTAGGCGAAGGTTCGACTTTTACTTTCACCCTTCCCGCCGCCGTGCCATCCATGGGCGAATCCGAGGGCCTATGAAGGGAGGCACTTACCTGTTGACAAAATTCGCCCAAGGGGTTAAAACCTGGGAAAGGAGCAACATCATGGGGCGCAAATTAGGACGTAATGAACCCTGCTGGTGTGGCAGTGGCAAGAAGTACAAGCATTGTCATTGGGAGCAGGATCAGAGGAGCCAGAGGAGCACCTCCTCTCCTGCGCCCCTCTCGTTCCCTGCCCCGGAGCCTTCCCCGCCGGAATCGCCGGAGCGGTCAGCAGCCAATGCTCGCTGGAAGCGGTTCAAGGAGGCCGATTTGGAGGGCCGTATCAGCCTTTCCTTGGAAACCCTGGAGGCCGGCCAACTGGACAGTGAGGAAGCCTTCGAAATGCTCAGCGCGATTCGCAGTGGGCTGGACACCATGGGCAATGCGGCTCACCGCGCCCGCTATGCTGCACTGGTGCAACAACTGCGGGAAGAGGCTCCCGACCTTTACCAGGAGGACATCCTCTCCTACCACCAGGACTTCATCACCGACGCCATAGCTAAGGGCCGCTGGGAGGACCTCCCTGAGTTGCTGGCTCCCTTCCCAGAGTTGCCAGGGAGGGGTGAAGAGACAATCTTCAAGGTGGTAGACCAACTCATGTACCACGGCCAGAGCGAGCTGCTACGGGAAATGATGCTTAGGGCCTGGCCCCGAGTGTCCGAGGGGGGAATCTTTACCCCCTGGGCGGTGGAAGAATTCGCCGGCATCCTGGCGCATTTGCTCCTGTTAGACTATCTGGAGAAGGCCGAGACGCCTCGCCCCGATGACCCCGTTCTGCTGGGGGCAGTAGAGCCGTACGTGGAGTTTAACTCGGTGTGGTTAGAGCAGGCCGTTCGCTGTCTGACTGCTCCTGAACCCTCCCCCTGGACGCCGGCTGACTTCGGCCCGGCGGTGGATGCGGAGCAGTTGGAGAACAACTTCAGCACCCTGCTCTTAGAGTTCTTGGCCGACCAGGAGCGCGCGGGAGTGCCCCTGAGCCGGGGCCTTCTGGTTTACGCCCCACTGACACAACTGCTCCACGACCAACTGCTCCTGCCGACGCAGGCTACCCGGAAACCTCCTGCCCGAGGAAAAAAGCGGGGCCGGCGAAAACGCCTTCCGTCCTCTCCGCCTTCACCTCTGATCCCCCGGCGAGAACCGCTGGAACAAGCCCTGTTCCAGTTTTTCCCCTTCCTCGCTCCCCAACCCTACAAGGCCGGAGCAATGATGGAATGCATTCCCGCTTACCTCCATTTCCTGGCTCGCCTGAACCTCATCCATCCTACCGAGATGGACCAAGCCCTTACCGCCCTTCGTCCCCTGAACAGAGATTTGTTGGCCCTGCTCCAGAAAACCAGTAAAGACCCCCTGTTGATGAGCAACCTCCAGGAAACCTGGTCCGAGGAAACCCCCACCGCCTTGCGGGAAGACCCCGCCCTGGCCGAGGCACGTGCCCGCCCGCCTATTGCCCCGGAACCGCAGCCGGAACCACCTGGCGTGGGTGACCGAGATGTCTGCCGCTTTAAGGTGACCTACCTGCACGACCCCAAAGTCTGGCGGGTCATTGACATCCTCGGCCGGCAAACCCTGGATGACCTGCACTACGCTATCCAAAAGGCCGTTGACTTCGATGCTGACCACCTCTACTCCTTCTACCTCAGCGGTCGCGCCTGGGACCAAGCCACCGAGTATGCCTCCCCCTACGCCAAGGGGCCGGATGCCTCCAAGGTTAAAATTCGGGACCTGCCCCTGCGCCTGAAGCAGAAATTCCTGTACCTGTTCGACTACGGCGCTGAGCACCATTTCGAGGTGCAACTGATGGACATCATTCCCAATGCCCCTCAGAAAGTTCGCTATCCGCGCATAGTAGAGCGCCACGGCAAAAACCCGCCTCAGTACGAGTGGTGGGATGAGGGGGAAGATGAAGAGGAATGGGAGGAGGAGGCATGAACCTTCTCAACCTCCTAATCATCATCACCCACGACACCGGCCGGCAATTGGGCTGTTACGGACGTGGGGTGTCCACGCCCCATCTGGACCAGTTGGCGCGGGAGGGCGTGCAGTTCGCTCAGGCCTTTTGTACCGCGCCCCAGTGCAGCCCCAGCCGGGCGAGCCTGCTGACTGGCCGCGTGCCCCACAGCCACGGGCTCATCGGCCTCACGCACCGAGGCTTCCGGCTGAACCCTGAGGTGCCCACACTTCCCGCGCTGCTAACCCAAGCGGGCTACAACACCCACCTCTTCGGCTTTCAGCACGAGGCGCCCGACCCCACAACCTTGGGCTACCAGCACATTCACAGGGCCAGGAACCACTCTTGCCGTAACCTCACGCCCTTAGTGGTGGAGTTCCTGCGCCGCGGGCCAGCGGAGCCGTTCTTCGCCATGGTGGGCTTCTCGGAGACCCACCGCCGTTTCCCGGAGTACGAGGGCCCTCTTGACCAGGTGCAGGTGCCTCCTTTCCTGCCCGAGGTGCCGGAAGTACAGCGAGATGTGGCGGCGCTGAACGTGGCGGTGGGCTGGGTGGACGAGGCCGTGGGGCGCATTTTAGCCGCCTTAGAGCAGAGCGGCCGGGCGGAGAACACCCTGGTCATCTACACCACCGACCACGGCATTGCCTTCCCCGGTGCGAAGGCCACCCTGTTAGACCCCGGCCTGGAAATCGCGCTGCTCATCCGCGGGCCGGGCGGGTTCGCCGGTGGTAAACGGATTGAGGCTATGGTTTCCAACGCCGACCTGTTGCCGACCCTGCTGGAACTGTTGGAGCAACCGGTGCCGGAAGGCGTGCAGGGGAAAAGTTTGCTCCCGCTGGTGCGGGGCGAGAGGGAGCGGCTCCACGAGCAGTTGTTCCCGGAACTGACCGTCCACGCCGGCTACGACCCGATGCGCGGCATCCGCACCGAGGGGTACAAGTACATCCGCAGTTTCGAGGCCCGACCCTACTGGTTTCCCCCCAACGTGGACGCCAGTCCCACCAAGGAATGGTATCGGGCCCACACCGACGTTTTCACCCGCCCGCGGCCTGCGGAACTGCTCTTTGATTTGGAGGCTGACCCGCTGGAACGAAACAACTTGGCGGAAGACCCAGCCTACACAGGGGTGCTGGCTGACCTACGGGGCCGGGTGGAGCGCTGGATGGAGGAGACGGACGACCCCCTCCGGGAGGGAACTGTGCCCATTCCGCCCGGAGCCTACATCACTCCACTTCTTGCCTGACCGGGGACCGGGGCTTTCTGGCCGGTCTTCGGTCTCCGGTCTCCCGTCATCCTTAGACCGGTCTCCCGTGAGGCCATCCGCACCGGAATCTTCGAGGAAGGGGTGCCTTACCAACAGCGATTCCTGGACCGGGTGGATGTGCACAACATAACCTGCTACGTTTCGGCGGCGGTGGTTGGGCACCTGCTGGGCCGAGAGGAGTGGGTTCAGCGGGGTTTGCACGCCGAGCGGACGGGGTCGCAGGCGTTGCTGCGCGGTGGGGTACTGGCGGATGGACGGGGCGAGCCCGATGGGTGGCCTCGGACGGGCGTGTACAGGTGATTATGGTGCGGGGCGAAGTTCGGCCCTATAAGATTCCATAAATTGTCCTCAAAGAGTTCACCTTTTTGTCACATTTGTAGGTTATACCACAAGAGGAGGTGTTTTGATGGGTGACCTCTCGGAGCGCGAACGGGCGAAGTACAGGCGTCAAATCATGATTCCCGGCTTTGGGGAGGAGGCGCAGCGCAGACTCAAGGGTGCTTCTGCTTTAGTCACACGAGCAGGGGGCTTAGGCGGTCCAGTGGCTCTCTATCTGGCGGCGGCCGGCATTGGAAAACTTGTAGTGGCTCATGGCGGAACTTTAACCCCCTCTAACTTGAACCGACAAATCCTAATGACCCACGACTGGGTGGGCAAGCCCCGGGCGGACAAAATTCGGGAAAGTATCCTTCGGCTGAATCCCGAGGTGGATTTGACGGTCATCGCCGAAGACGCCCATGCAGACAACGCTGCGGCTTGGGTAGCCCAGGTAGACCTTGTTTGTGACTGCCCTCCCACTTTTGAAGAGCGGTTTGTCTTGAATGAAGCGGTAGTGGCTCAACGGAAACCTATGGTGGAGGCGGCCATGAACAGTATGGAGGCCTATCTAACGGTTATCGTTCCGGGGGAAACGCCCTGCTTGAAGTGCCTCTATCCTGAGGCTCCTCCCTGGTGGTCGGGGAGGGGTTTTCCGGTGTTAGGCGCGGTCTCTGGGGCGTTGGGCTGTCTGGCGGCGATTGAGGCCATTAAAGTGCTCACCGGGTTCGGTCAGCCGCTGAAGGGCCAGATGCTGGTGTTCGACACCGAAACCCAGGATTACCGAAAGTTTGCGGTACAGCGGCGGGCTGACTGTCCGGTGTGTGGAGGCTTATGAGTGGCTTGGAGAGGACCATGAAGTTGGCACCGCGGGGAATATACCTTGACCATGGAGCGACTACGCCGGTGGACCCGGAAGTGTTGGAAGCCATGCTTCCCTTCCTGCAGGAAGAGTTTGGCAATCCTTCCAGCCTCCACGTCCCCGGCCGCCGGGCCCGCGCCGCGGTGGAAAAGGCCCGGGCCCGAGTAGCCCGGCTCATTGGTGCCTCGCCCGAGGAAATTGTCTTCACCAGCGGAGGAACGGAGAGCGACAACTTGGCCCTTTTCGGGACGGCCTTCGACCGGCGCTTCCCCACTTCGGTAGGGGAAAGTCGGGGGCACATCATTACTTCCCAGATAGAGCACCCGGCCGTGCTCCAGTCCTGTCGTCATCTGGAGGAGTTGGGTTATCGGGTTACCTACTTGCCCGTAGACCGTACCGGACGGATTGCGCCGGAGGCGGTAGCAGAGGCCATCGCCGAGGACACGCTGCTCATCTCCATCATGTTCGCCAACAACGAGTTGGGCACTTTGCAACCCATCCGCGAAATTGGGGAAACAGCGCGTGCCCAGGGGATACCCTTCCACGTAGATGCAGTGCAAGCCCTGGGCAAGGTTCCTTTGAACCTGAAAGAGTTGCCGGTGGACATGCTCTCCCTTTCGGCACACAAGATTTACGGGCCTAAGGGCATTGGGGCTCTCTACGTGCGCTCGGGTTTGGAGGTTTCTCCCGTGGGGCGGGGTGGGCATCAGGAGCGAGGTTTGCGGCCGGGCACGGAGAACGTGCCGGGGATAGTCGGCTTTGGGAAAGCCTGTGAACTGGCCGCGCGGGATTGGGAGCGCAACCAAAAACACTTGTGGGCCCTGCGAGAACGTCTACTACGGGTGCGGGAGGAACTCCCTGCGGTGCGGCTGAACGGCCATCCGACCCAGACCGTTCCCTCCACGGTCAACCTCTGCTTCATGTACGTGGATGGTCTGACGCTGCAACTGAACCTCAGTGAGCGCGGAATTTACATTGCTACCGGTTCGGCCTGTACCTCTGGCTCTCTGGAGCCCTCCCACGTGTTAAAGGCCCTCGGCCTCAGCGACCAGGCTGCTTTTTCGTCCGTGCGCTTTACTTTAGGCAAGGACAACACGGTGGAAGAAATGGACTACGTGGTGGAGCAGGTTAAAGAGGTAGTGGAGATGCTGCGCCTGGTCACTGCGCCGGAAGACATCGGCAAGTGCGACGAAAACTGTCCGTGTCTGTGGGAAGGGGTGGGGTGAGGAACCCATGAGCGAGGGAGTAGCCTTAACAGCGATTTTTCGCCGGGATAGGCTTAGCGGACGCGACACCGGATTTTGGTTGGTCATGGGCGGGGTGCTGTTGGTCTATTTGGGCTTTGTGTTAGCCATCGCCCTGGCTACTCTGGCCCACATTGACCGTCGCACGTTGGGAAGGGTTATCTGCTGTCCTGAGGTGCAGTTCGCCATTAGACTGTCGCTCTTCACGGCCACCATTACGACCCTGCTGGCGATTCTCATGGCCATTCCTTCGGCCTATGCTCTGTCCAAATACCGAGGAAGGGGGCAAACGGTGATTGATACCCTGTTGGACTTGCCCCTGGTGCTGCCGCCCATTGGGTTGGGTTTTCTGCTGCTGGTCTTCTTCCGCACGGCTGCGGGGCAGGCGGTTGAAACCCACCTTATGCGGTTTGTGTTCGAGGTGCCGGGCATCATTTTGGCCCAGTTCGCGGTGGCCTCCGGTTTCGCCCTGCGAGTGCTGAAATCCACCTTTGACGGTCTGAGCCCGCGCTACGAAGAAGTGGCGCGGACGCTGGGATTTTCCAAGTGGCAGGCCTTTTCCCATATAGTGTTACCCCTGGCAAAAAACGGGATTATGGCAGGCACGGTGCTCACTTGGGCCCGTTGTATGGGAGAGTTCGGGGCTACCGTTATTGTGGCCGGGGCTTTCGCCCTGAAAACCGAAGTGCTTTCCATCGCCATTTTCCTCAAGTGGCAAACGGCGGAAATTGAACAAGGCCTGACCGTGACCCTGGTGCTTATTGCCATTTCACTCTTCGCTTTGCTTCTCTTTAAGAAAATTGGTAACTACTCAGCCGGTTCAACCTGATTGACC